>JARFPR010000057.1 GCA_029288195.1 Gammaproteobacteria bacterium
TTATTACGACAACTGGGCCCGGAACCCCTGGGTGAGGCCTTTGACGCCGACTACCTGTACGACTGCTGCCGTAAACGCAGTGCGGCTATTAAAACCGTTTTGATGAACAGTCATATCGTGGTCGGTGTTGGCAACATCTACGCGAGCGAGGCATTGTTTCTCGCCGGTATTCGTCCGGCACTTGCGGCGCGACGTATCAGCAAACCGCGCCTCGGGAAACTGGTCAACGCGGTGCGTGATACCCTGTCAGCCGCCATTGAGCACGGTGGTACCACCTTACAGGACTTTACCCAGGCAGACGGAAAACCGGGATACTTCCGGCACGAACTACAGGTCTATGGCAACAAGGGAGCATGCAAGATTTGCGGCCAGTCCATAAAGCACCTGGTGCAAGCACAGCGTTCAAGCTACTACTGCCCCGAATGCCAGTCATAAGCTTCGATCACACTGGCCTTCGAGGGAACGCTTGTTTCTCTCGAAATGGATTTGAATTATCATCGGATTAGTTCTGCCTTAGATGAGAAGGAAGCAGCTATGTCTTTAAACTCCCCCTATCGTTACCTTTGCCTGTTGCTGGCGATGATGTTTGCTGCAGCAGTCCAGGCAGTACCTGGCGAAGGCACTAAAATCATGATTTCGGCGCCATCGGATTATGCAGTCGATGCCGGAAAGGCGGTTTCAGCAAAGGGTGGCAACCTGATTGACGTGGCTGTCGCAGTTGGACTCACGCTTGCAGTCACCAACCCTTCCAACGCCACACTTGGCGGCGGCGGGTTTGCGCTGGTCAGCATGGGCCAGGGTGTCGAAGTGCTGGATTTCAGGGAATCGGCCCCCGCAGCAACTTCCGCTGAATTTTATCTCAAGCTGGAAAAAGGAGCTTCCTGGAACGGCGGTACCGCCGTTGGCGTTCCAGGTGTTGCCGCAGGACTGTGGGCGCTGCATCAGAAATATGGCAAGTTAAAATGGCCGGATTTATTCGATACGGCGTTGACCCTCGCCGTGAACGGTATCGAGTTTACCGGGACTGCGTCACGCTATGCCGAGACGCAGATAGGCCGACTAAACGAAGCTGGCGTCAGGCATTTTTTCAAAGCACCAGAACAGCCCTACCGACCGGGTGAAATTTTAAAGCAACCTGCACTCGCAAAAGCCCTGGAACTTTATCGTGACCAGGGTCCGGACGGTTTTTATTCCGGCGATGTCGCCCGGGATATCGCGGCTACGGTCCGGGCCGAGGGCGGTGTCATCACGCAAGCAGACATGGCCGCTTACAAGGTACGCTGGTTGCAGCCATTAGAGACTGAATTTGCCGGGCACAAGGTCTACATGATGCCACCGCCCAGCAGCGGTGGTGCTGTAATCAAGGCTGCATTCGAGCTGTTTAACAGAGTTAATATTCAACAGCAGGCGCCGCTTAGCCTCAATGAAACGCATTTAATGGCAGAGGTTTTAAATCGTGCGTTCAGAGGGCGTGCCCTACTCGGTGATCCGGATTATCACGACAATCCTTTCGATAAAATATTATCGGAAGGGTATCTCAATGAAATGGCACAAAGTATCGATAACTCGAAGGCTGTTCAGCTGGCACCCCTGGTGGATAAACCGGTTGCTGATTCAAACGAAACTACCCAGTTTTCGATCCTCGATGCCGATGGCAATGCCATTAGCCTGACGGTGACACTTAACGGAAGCTATGGATCCGGGGTGGTGTCGGAAAAATACGGGATATCGCTCAACAATGAAATGGATGATTTTACCACCCGGCCCGGTGAACCCAACGCGTATGGCCTGGTGCAGGGCTTTGGTAACCGCGTGCAACCCGGCAAACGCCCGCTCAGCTCAATGAGCCCGACGCTGGTCGAAAAAGACGGCAAGATTGTCATGACCCTGGGCGCAGCCGGCGGCCCGTGGATAATCAGTAGCGTGATTCAAACTATTTACCGGGTACTGGTCACCGGGCTCGATATCGATCGCGCGGTCCAGTTTCCCAGGGTACATCACCAGTTTTTACCCAACAAACTGTTTATCGACGAATTTAAATTTTCACCGGAACTGGTGACGGGTCTGCAGCAGCGCGGGCACGAGACCGAGGCGTACAAACCCGGCTGGATGGGCAGGGTCAAGGCGGTACGTTTAAATGACAGGAACTATCTCGAGGCGAGTTATGATAATCGTAGCGAAGGTGCCGTGGGTGGCTACTAGGCCGATGCCTTAAACCCTTTGAGACCTGGCCAGGCTCCTGGTTGTGTTAGTCGTTTCCGGTGAGGTGGTTATATTTCTCCAGCAATTGCTCCTGCGTTTCCGGGTATTGCGGATTAAACGGGATGCAATCGACAGGGCAGACTTCGACGCACTGGGAGGTTTCGAAATGGCCCACGCACTCGGTGCAAAGCAGTGGATCTATTTCGTAGTATTCCTCTCCCGGTGAAATCGCGTCGTTCGGGCACTCCGGCTCGCAAACATCGCAATTAATACATTCATCGGTGATCATCAGTGCCACGCGCTACTTCTCCCACAGTTCATTTACTTGCCAGCCTGCAATTTCTCGGTCAGGCGCCGCAAGATCTCGGGATGCAGGAACTCAGAGACATCGCCATTCAAGCGCGCAATTTCACGCACCAGGCTCGACGATACGAATGCATAGTGTTGTGCCGCGGTAAGAAAAACAGTCTCGATTTCCGGCGCCAGGGATCGATTCATGCCTGCCAGCTGGACTTCGTATTCAAAATCTGAAATCGCGCGCAGCCCACGAACGATGACATCGGCACTACAATCGCGTGCAAAGTCGATGAGCAAACCGGAGAAGGGTTTGACCGAGATATGTTCATTGTCGTCAAACACCGTCGTCAACATATCGAGACGCTCGTCGATGTTAAAGAAAGGTTCCTTGGCGAGGCTGTCGGCAACACCGATCACGACATGATCGAACATTTTCAATGCTCGCTCGCATATGTCGATATGGCCACGGGTTACCGGATCGAAAGTACCCGGATAAATTGCGGTACCCTTCATAGATTACCTCTGTATTCCAGCATCTGCTGCCGGGCTGAGTGATCGGCAGATTCTAACGGCTTCCCCGCCATTCGGCTATAGCATATTTAACCTGGCCGGCGCTTTTCTGCTTCAGCCAACACAGACTGGCAGAGGGTAAATCAAAATTTTCCGAGGTCGGCCATTCAAAATAGATTTTTGCATCAGTTTGCAGGCAATTCCGGGTTTCAAGTTGTTTAAAGACCTGCTCGCGCAAGTGCGGCTCCGCGTAAGGAGGATCGATAAATACGATGTCATATTTTCGCTGCAGCTTGCCAATCGAATCCAGGGCGTCACCCGCGATGATTTCGAAGGCGGGGTTTTCGAGTCGCTCGGCCTGGAGTTGCAGATTTGCCAGCGCCATCGGATGCTGCTCAAAGGCGGTTACCCGGCAGGCACCCCGTGACAATGCTTCGAAACCAAGCACGCCACTGCCGGCGAAGCAATCGAGCAGGGTTGCGCCCCTCAAATCCTGTGCCAGCCAGTTAAACAGGGTTTCGCGGATACGGTCGGGGGTTGGGCGTAAACCCTCTGCATCGATTACCTGGAGTTTACGACCACGCCATTTGCCGCCAATGATCCTGATTTGAGATTTCATATCCGATGCCGGGTTAGCGCTTTAATGCGGTTAAGAAGTGCACAGATGGAATCGCTTTCTGTTAGCATATTGTGCCTGAATTC
This sequence comes from Gammaproteobacteria bacterium, assembly GCA_029288195.1. GTDB lineage: Bacteria > Pseudomonadota > Gammaproteobacteria. The sequence goes on from JARFPR010000057.1 coordinate 3,712, forward strand.
TGAGTCCCGGAAAAACCATGTTCGGATTTAAATCTGCCAGCAAAAACGAGGAGGAAGCACCCACCGGTCTATTGACCTCGCTGCGCCAGCGTCTCACTAAAACCAGGGAAAACCTGTCAAATGGCCTGGGCGATTTGCTGCTCGGCAAGAAGCAGATTGACGATGAAATGCGGGAGCAACTGGAAGACCAGTTGCTGATGGCCGATGTGGGTATCCAGGCCACACAAAAAATTACCTCG
>JARFPR010000385.1 GCA_029288195.1 Gammaproteobacteria bacterium
TGAGCTCCAGCCAGGCCGAGATGGGTTGATTCTCGGTTGCGCAATCGCAGGAAATATCGGTATGCGCATAAACGTGCTGCAGGCCAACGGTGCGCGCCGCGGCCGCGGCCTGGTCTATAATCGCCTTATCGGTCGGCGGTAAATGCGAGAGCTTGTAGGCCGGAAAAAACTTGGTAACGTGCCAGGGGCTATCCTCGCCGAGGTTGTCGTAAATCCATTCGGCGATCTGTTTCAATTCGTCGATGTCGTCGTTTTTTGTCGGAATTACGTTAGTGCGGGTCTCGACATGGATGCCGAGCTCGGCTGCTTTTTTGATCGACCCCAGCACCTGTTCGACCGTGCCCACCGGGCAGATCTCGTGGTAAAACTCCGCCGACAGGCTCTTGATATCGGAACACAGCACGTCGATATGCGGCGCCATCAGTTCGAGCGCCTCGTCGGTGACGAAACTGTTGGAAACATAAACTGTAAATAATCCGGCCTCGTGGGCGAGCTTCGAAACATCGAGCACATACTCGAGCCATACCGCGGGCTCCGAGTAGGTAAACGCAATGCCGTCGACTTCGTGTTTCAATGCGGTTTCGACCATTTGTTCGGGCGTGACCCAGGCGTCGGTCGATTGCCCGCGGGCGAGCTTGTCGAGCGCTTCAACACCCCAGGAAATTTCGAGGTTGTGGCAGCCCTTGCAACGGAAGTTACAGCCGTAACTGCCGATCGACATTACGCGGCTATCCGGTCGATAGTGGTAAACCGGTTTATTGCGAATCGATTCCACCTCGATCGCCGAAACAATGCCGTAGGACAGGTTGTAAAGTACCCCGTTTCGGTTGACATGCGCCTGGCAGAAGCCGCGCTGACCGTGTCGCAGGCGACAGCGCCACAGGCACAGGTTGCAGACCACGTCGCCATTATCGAGTGGTTGCTGTAGCAGGGTTTCTACGAGTTGGTAGTTTTCAGGCATCGAGGCTATTGCTCAGGGCGGCAGGGACGCCCAGTGTAGCCGCTTGGCGATACAATTCATATGCCTGGCTGTAGCGGGCGCCTAGTTCTTTTTCAGGTATTGGGCGGCAAAATCTTCAGAGGTCAGCGGTTTCGACACGTAGTTACCCTGAATCGTGTTACAGCCAACCTCCTTGCACAGGTTCTGGTGCCATTCGGTTTCAACTCCCTCGGCGATGACGTCGAGCCCGAAACCCTGTCCCGCCAGCGTTATTGCCTGCATGATGGTCAGGTCATCCTTGCTGTTCGGTGCCGCGTGCACGAAACTCTCGTCGATCTTGATCCCTGCCAGCGGCAGTCGCTTGAGAGAATTCAACGACGAAAAGCCGGTACCAAAATCATCTATCGAGATGTGTACCCCGGCGTTATGTAAAACGGTCAGCGCATTGATCACCTGGTCGGTTGAATCGATCAGGATGTTCTCGGCAATCTCGACACCGATCTGACCCGCTTTCAGGTGATGGCGTTGAATAATTTGCAGAAACTTGTAAAGCACGCCGCGGTTGGCAAAATCCTTGCTTGAAAGATTGACGTCGACGCGCACGGTTTCGTAACCCTGGTCCATCCATTCGCGGGTAACGCGACAGGCCTCGTTAACCACCCAGTTGCTGATCTCGACAATCTGGCCAGTGCGTTCGGCGATCTTGATGAAGTCACCCGGGTTGATGTTTTCGCCATCTGCCTGCGGCCAGCGGATTAACGCCTCGCAGGACTCGATCGCGCCGGTTTCGAGATTGACCTGGGGTTGGAAATACAGCTTGAGTCGGTTGTCATCGAGTGCGCGGCGCAGGTTGGTTGCAACCCACTGCGAATACTGCAGTTCGAGGTTCATTTCCGAACTGAAGAACTGGTAGCAGTTACGGCCCTCCGCCTTGGCGCGGTACATCGCGAGGTCTGCATTCTTCAACAACTCGTTGGGATTGTTGCCGTCTTCCGGAAAAATACTGATGCCGACGCTGGTGGTGATGTGCACCGTGGCGCCCGGCAAATCGAATGCCGGCACGAAACCCGCAATGATCTTTTCGACCACCTGGTTGACATCGAGCCGGTCGTCCAGGTTGGACATGATCATGACAAACTCGTCGCCACCGAATCTGGCCAGTAGGTCGTAGTTGCGGGTCACTTCAGACATGCGCCGGGCAACCTGGTGGAGTAGCGCGTCACCGACCTCGTGACCATGAACATCGTTGACCTCTTTGAAATTATCAAGATCAAAAAACAGCGTCGCCAGCATTTTACCTTTGCGTCCCGATTCCTCGAGCTTGCGCGAAAAGTCAGCATGCAGCAGGTAACGATTCGGCAGGTTGGTTAGCTGGTCGTAGGCCGCGACCTGGTGCAGGCGATCCTCTGCTGACTTGCGTTCGGCAATTTCGTAAACCAGGCTGCGCTCGCGTTCACGGATGCGTTCCATCAGGCGATTGGAGGTGAGCCAGGCGACCACCAGCACGACGATGATACCGATCAGCATCAGCGCGAGATCATTGACGATATCCTCGACCAGGCGCTGGTAAAAAACCGGGTTTGCGTAAATCTTGAGAATCGCAATCAATTCGCGACTGTCACTTTTATAAATCGGATTCTCGGTAATGATGCAGGATTTACAGCTGGTTTCACCGACGTTGAAATTTACCAGGTCGTAGTCGGCGGGAAAGGCGTCGTAGTCGACCTCGAGGGAAATCCCGCGGTAGAGATTCTCACCGGTGGTCGGGTCGTTGATTAACAGCATCTCGTTGATCGAGTTATGGATCACCGAAATATCGGTCTTGCCGGTAACATTCTGAAACTGCGATTCGATCGAGCGCGCGTAAGATGACGCGAGCACGCGGGTGTTCGACTGAGCCTCGTTAATCAGCCGTGGTTTGACGTCATAGTGCCAGTTCCACAAGGTCATCGTGATGATGACCAGGCCGATGCCTAGAAATAACAACGAGGACTTGAGGTCCACCGTGTTAAAGAAATTCTTGAAGAGGACTTGCTTATTCATGTTTCACCGCAATGCGCAAAAAGAACGCTTTCAGTTGTATTTTTGATTGTTTCAGAGAAGCCATGTTAACCAGCGGCAGCACCTTGTCGGTGACCTGGAAGCCGGTGGTAACGCCGAGTTCGACGTCGCCCTTGAAAGGAGAGAAAAGGAGTATTCGCTGCTGCTGCGCGAGCTCGACCAGCTCGGGCAGGCGTTGATCAAGCGGTTCGGTAATAAAAACGATGCTCAGTGGCGCCGGTCCTTTAGTTAACAATTCATCTAAGGACAGGGTCGTGATCTCGAGCTTACGCTTGCGAATCTCGCCGACCTGGCGCAGGCCGGGTTCGAGTTGTTTCGCGAGACGCCGGTTTTCACGGTACACCAGGTAAATCGGCAGATTATTAGTGCCATCGTTCGCGGCCAGGCTCTGGTTGGCGGCAATGATTGCGGGCAGCAGGTTGATACCGATTTGCAGGCGCGG
>JARFPR010000443.1 GCA_029288195.1 Gammaproteobacteria bacterium
TGCGGCCGAGTAATACTCGTTAGTTTCTAGCAGACTCTCGACCGAGACCCGGTCACCGCCCTCGACTAATACCTTGATTGTACCGTCCGGCAGTTTAAGCATTTGCAGAATAGTCGAAAGGGTTCCTATCTGGTAGAGGTCATCCTGCCCGGGATCATCGACCTCGGCATTTTTCTGAGCCAGCAGCAGAATCTTCTTGTTATCGGCCATCGCGGCTTCGAGTGCCAGGATAGATTTCTCACGGCCGACAAACAGCGGGATAACCATGTGCGGGTAAACCACGACATCGCGTAATGGCAACACCGGTATCAATTGCCGGTCCTGTTGTTCAGCGAGTAAATTATTTTGATTGTCTGACATAAGTGCCTCGAAGCCTGGGTCTACGGTCTATATGGGTGTCTACTGTGCGTTTTCAACCCGGCTTTATGTGCCCAGGCTGAGACTTACTCGTCAGAAGCCACGCGCTGCATTTCCCCACCCTCGTAGATGACATAGGGTTGGGCTTTACCTTCGATTACTGCAGCATCGACCACGACTTTGCTGACATTATCCATTGCGGGCAAATCGTACATGATTTCCAGCAAGGTATTCTCGAGTATAGTACGTAAACCACGCGCACCGGTCTTTCGCGCCATCGCCTTGGTTGCGACCGCGTTGAGTGAATCAGGTCGAAATTCGATTTCACAGCCTTCGATTTCGAACATTTTCTGATATTGCTTGGTAATTGCGTTTTTGGGCTCGGTGAGAATTTTTACCAGTGCGTCCTCGTCAAGCTCCTCAAGCGTAGCCACCACTGGCAGCCGGCCTACGAACTCCGGGATCAAACCATATTTAATTAAATCCTCGGGCTCGACCTTGCTGATGACTTCGCCGAACAGGTCCTTCTTGTCCTTGCTTTTTACGTCAGCGCCAAAACCGATGCCGCCCTTCTCCGAGCGATTGAGGATAACCTTGTCGAGGCCGGCGAATGCGCCACCGCAAATAAACAGTATCTTGCCGGTATCAACCTGCAGAAACTCCTGCTGGGGATGTTTTCTGCCGCCTTGTGGTGGCACCGATGCAACCGTTCCTTCAATCAACTTCAGTAAAGCCTGCTGTACGCCCTCACCGGATACATCCCTGGTGATCGAAGGATTATCCGACTTGCGCGAAATCTTATCGATCTCGTCGATATAGACAATCCCCGTCTGCGCCTTTTCGACATCGTAATCACATTTTTGCAACAGTTTCTGAATAATGTTTTCCACATCTTCACCGACATAGCCAGCCTCGGTTAAGGTGGTAGCATCGGCAATCGCAAATGGAACATTGAGCAAGCGAGCGAGTGTTTCGGCGAGCAGCGTCTTGCCCGAGCCGGTCGGCCCGATTAGCAGGATGTTACTTTTGGAAAGCTCGATCTCATCCTTGATATGACCAACCTCGAGGCGCTTATAGTGGTTATAAACAGCCACCGAAAGCACTTTCTTGGCGCGACCCTGGCCAATGACATACTCGTCAAGGACTTTAAATATTTCGTGGGGGATGGGCAGTTTGCTTTCAGCATCCTCGCCGCTTTCGTGAATCTCTTCACGAATGATGTCGTTGCAGAGGTCCACGCACTCGTCACAGATGAAAACCGACGGGCCCGCGATCAGTTTTCTCACTTCGTGCTGGCTTTTACCGCAAAACGAGCAATATAGAAGCTTTTCGTCCTTATTCTTGGATCTTTCGTCACTCATACCAAACTACCGAAATCATATGTCCAATCCACTCGATAATATTAGGCCGAACCGCGGAGTACAACCGAAAAAAACGCTTTTTGACCAGCGTCTCACAGATAAAGCACAAAAGAATATCTATTCTGTGTCGCCATTCTCATCTGGGTCGGCACGAGAAGCCAAAACTTGATCAATAATTCCATAATCGACTGACTGCTCGGCACTCATGAAATTGTCACGTTCCGTGTCACTATCAATGCTGCTTTCCTTCTTTCCGGTATGGTATGCGAGCAATTTATTAAGCCTTGCCCTGACTGCCAGAATTTCCTTGGCATGAATCTCGAAGTCAGTGGCCTGCCCCTGGAATCCGCCTAACGGCTGATGAATCATGACGCGCGAGTGCGGCAAGCCGTAACGCTTTCCGGCACATCCTCCAGCCAGCAGAATTGCACCCATACTGGCCGCCTGGCCAGTGCAGAGCGTACTCACATCGGGTTTGATAAATTGCATGGTATCGTAAATCGCCAGGCCCGCAGTGACCGAGCCGCCCGGACTATTAATGTAAAGCGATATGTCTTTATCCGGATTCTCGGATTCCAGAAATAACAACTGGGCAACGATCAGGTTAGCCATGTGGTCCTCGATTGGACCTACCACAAAAATAACACGCTCTTTGAGCAAACGGGAATATATGTCGTAAGCTCTCTCTCCCCGCGCCGATTGTTCTACAACCATCGGCACCAGGTTGGCCTGGGTATCCAGGTATTCGGGCATTATTGAGCTGATGCCGGTACTGCTAACTTTATCTTTCATTGAACGTCCGAGATTAATAGGTTTTTAAAGATTGCCATTCATCAAGTCGTCGAAGCTGGCCTCTGTTTCGGTAACTTTGGCTTTGTCCAAGATATGGGCGACAACCTGATCTTCAAGCACCATGCCCTCGATTCCGGAGCGCGCCTGTTGGTTATGCCGGTAATATTCGCGCACCTGGTCAGGCTGTTCGTAAGCAACCGCCATCTCCTCGACCGCAGAATCTACAAGTTCTTGATTTAGCTCGATTTTTTCTGATTTTATTACTTCTGCGATGAGCAGCCCGAGTTGTACCCGCCGGGTTGCTTCGGCACTGAACAACTCGTTTGGATAACTGGTTTCATCCATCGATTCAGGATCCTGGCCCATGCGTTGCGCAGCCTGGGCGCGCAGACTTTTGATCTCATCGTTAACCATGGCACTTGGTGCAATCCTTTCGTTTTGCTCCAACAGACCCGTCATCACCTTATTTTTTATATGCAGCTTTAGACGATCGTTCTTCTCCTTTTCCATGTTGGCTCGAATGTCGGTACGCATTTTTTCCAGGTCACCGTCCTCGATGCCAAACCCCTTGGCAAATTCCTCGTCAAGTTCAGGAAGTTCCGGTTTCGAAACCTTGTTCGCTTTGAGCGTAAACTCAGCCGTCTTGCCGGCTACCTCGGCACCATGGTAGTCGTCGGGAAAATTTACTTCGACGGTTGTCTTTTCAGTTACCTTGATACCCTCAAGCCCGGCCTCGAATTCCGGTAACATCTGACCAGCCCCGATTTCAACGGCCATATCCTTGCCGGCACCG
>JARFPR010000086.1 GCA_029288195.1 Gammaproteobacteria bacterium
GCGTCGTGTAGTACGGCAAATTGAGCCGCCATTTCCAATGCACGGTTCGAAGCCGCCGACGCATCGGTTGCAACCAGGATCTTGTTAATCACTTTTTTATCCCTCCTCCGGTCACTGGAATGGCAGCGCTACGCCAGCCCCAACGCCTTTTTGCGCTGGTTGGCCCAGGTTCGCAGCACCTGGTCGATGGCGAGCCCGATAAAGGCAACACAAAGGCCCAGCACCAGCCCGTTGCCGACACCGTCCTTGTCAGACAGGGACTTGAGAATCAATTGCCCGAGATCGTCGGTCCCGATCAATGCGCCGATGATGACCATTGACAGCGCGAACACCACGGTTTGATTGATACCGAGCGCAATATGCGGAAAGGCCATCGGCAGCTCGATAGACAGGTATCGCTGCAGACGGCTCACACCGGACATCGAGCCAGCTTCCTGTAGCTGCGCCGGCACGCTCAGCATACCCTGAATCGTGTAACGCGTGGCCGGGACGGTGGCGTAAACGACAATCGCGATTAGCACCGAGGTATCTGTGACCCCGAACAACATCATCACCGGGATCAGGTAGATGAACGACGGAAAGGTCTGGAAGGTATCGCAAATTGTCAGCATGATGCGGGTGGCCACCGGATTTTGCGAGCACAGCGTTCCGGCGATGATGCCGATGGTGGTCGATATCAGCACCGACAACGTCATCAGGTAAGCAGTGATCAACGCCCGGTCCCACCATTCGGTCAGCGCGATGAACAGCAGAAAACCACCAACGGCCAGGCCCACTCGAACCCCGCCGACGATATATCCGATTCCCATTGTCAGGGCGAAGGTCGCAGCGACCGGCATTGCGAGGTAAGCGGTCTTGACCGGTACCAGTACCTGGACGATCAGCCACTCGTTAAAACCCTTGAGCGCGTAAAAGAAAGTATCCCAGACCCAGTCGACTCCGGCCTGCCAGAAATCCTGGGTCGTAATGCCCTTATTGTGCGGAATCAGGTAGAGATAGTTAAACCCCTCCTTGAATACCAACGAGCCGATTAATGCCAGGATGACACCAGCGACGAATACGACACCAAACACCAACGAATACTTGTGCCGCTCGAAAAACGACAGGTCGGCGAAGTAATCGACTTGCTTGTCGGCCCAGGCGAGCGACAGCCGATCGAGCATGATGGCAATCAGGACGATACAAACGCCAAGTTCGAGTGCGAGACCGATCCTCAGCTGGTTTAATGCGATTAGTAAATTGTTACCGAGCCCCTTGGCGCCGATCAGCGACGCGATGACCACCATCGCCAGGCACGACATAATGACCTGGTTGACGCCGATCAGGATATCCCGTCTGGCTGTCGGGATCAGCACCTTGAACAGCAGTTGCCGGTTGTTGCAACCGCTCATCAAGCCTGCCTCGGCGACCTCTGGCGATAGTTTTTTCAGGCCCAGTATGGTCAGTCGCACCATCGGTGGGGTCGCGAAGATGACCGTCGCAATCGCGCCGGCATGATCGCCGATGCCGAAAAACACCACCACCGGGACCAGGTAGGAAAAGTGCGGCATGATTTGCATCACGTTGAGTATCGGGTTCAGCACCATTTCCACGGTTTTGCTCTTGAACGCCCAGATACCGAGCACGAGGCCGAGCAAGACCGCCATCGGCGCGGCGATCAAGACGAAGGACAGGGTTTCCATCGACGGTTCCCACTGCCCGAATACCGCGATGTATACGAAGGTAAACCCGACAAACAGCGCCAGCCGAAAACCGCCCAGGGCATGGCCCAGAATCGCGGCGCCACCGGCAACCACGGTCCATGGCAATGCCGGCCAGCGCGCCCACTCGTTTTCAGTCGCCCAGTCCCAACCGCTGAAGGTGACAATGGTCTTGACGCCACCGAGAAAGATTTCGCGAACAAACTCAATCATGAATAGAATTAATCCCGAAGCCGAACGGGTGAACTGGTTCATCATCGGTTTTTCTTCGTAGTCCTCGATATCCGGGTCCCAGACGTCGATCAACCACCAGTCGAACATGATGTAGTCGACCGAACTGGTAATAATCTGCGGCAGCTTCTGGATCAACGGTGGTAAACGCCAGAACCAGTTACCTTCGGATGGTGTGATGATGACGCACAGCAGCACAAAAATAACCAGCAGTAAAACAAACTGCAGGTGCTTCTTTTGCCGCAGTGCTTCGATCATGAAGCTTTATCAGCCGCGTCGTCGGAGTGGCCGCCAAACAGGACATGGACAATATGGGAAGCATGCAAAGCGCCGACGATCTCACCTGCCGAGTCGACGACCGCTACCGCTTTGTCGGTATTCAGAATGTCCTCGGCCACGGTTTCAATGATGGCATCTTGTGGAACCTTCAAATCGCTCATTTCTTCGTTGGGATCGTAGGGATCCATCACCGCCTCGATTTTGAGTACCTTTTCGCGTGGCACTTCCTCGGTAAACTTGCGCACGTACTCGGTGGCCGGGTTGAGCACGATATTCGCCGGCGTATCGAGTTGCTCGATAATGCCATCCTTCATGATCGCAATGCGATCAGCCAGGCGCAGCGCTTCGTCGAAGTCATGGGTGACGAACAGAATGGTCTTGCCGAGGACATCCTGCAGGCGCAGAAATTCGTCCTGCATCTCCTTACGGATCAGCGGGTCGAGTGCGGAAAATGGTTCGTCGAGAAACCAGATGTCGGGTTCGATCGCCAGCGAGCGGGCGATGCCGACGCGCTGCTGCTGGCCGCCCGAAAGCTGCCTTGGGAAATAATTTTCGCGCCCGGTGAGACTGACGAGGTCGACCATTTCCTTGGCCCGCTGGATGCTGTCCTGGGTGCTGACTCCCTTGACCTGCAACGGGAAGGCGATGTTTTCCAGCACGGTTTTGTGTGGCAGCAGGGCGAAGCTCTGAAACACCATGCCCATCTTGCTGCGGCGCAGCTCGATCAATTGCTTGTCGTTCATCGCCAGGATGTCTTCGCCATCGATGTAGATGTTCCCGGCGGTGGCTTCGTTCAGCCTGGCAATGCAGCGCATCAACGTCGACTTGCCGGAACCGGACAGGCCCATGATGATCAGTAATTCGCCCTTATGCACCTCGAAGGAGGCATTGTTGACCCCGACGATACAGCCGGCTTCATGAAACTTGGCATGGTCGACGACGCCATTGGCCTGTTGCAGCATGCTGTGCGCATTATCGCCAAAAATCATGTAGACCGAATCGCAACGGATGACGGGTTCGACCGAAGTCGAAGTTTCAGCTTGAGTAGACATAGTTATATTTTTTATTCTCCCCCGGCACGTCAAGTTAACACATTTACGCGACCGGGAAATACTTTCGGTTAAAAATAAAGAAACCCCCGGTCAGATGTTCTGCACCCGGGGGTTCATTTTTACTTCACGTTTTGAATCCTGCCAGCGGCTTACATGCCGGTTTTGGTCCAGCCTTCCCAGACGTCTTTATTGTCTGCGAGCCACTTCTTGGCGGCATCCTTGTGGTCCATCTTGTCGCTGTCGACCAGTGCGGCCATTTGACCTATTTGCGGGGTTGTGAATGTCAATTGCGAGAAGATCGTGTAGGCATGCGGATGAGTTTTAGGCATCTTGTAGTTTGCCGCTTTCTTCAGCCAGCCCTTGGGCGATCCACATTTGCCGTCACCACCGTCGGCCTTGCGGCAACCCGGGGTGAACTCGGGAAACTCGATGAAGGTGAAGCCATCAGCGTCGGTGAAGTTCGGAGTCCAGTTGAAGATAACCGTGCCGCGACCTTCTTTCTTGGCGGATGCAAGTTCGGTCCACAGCGCGTCGGCGCCACCGGCGAACTTAACCGTCCAATTGTCGTCGAGGCCCAGTGCCGCAAGCCGCACCGGCATCAGGTCGCCGTGCCAGCTTTGCGGGCCTTCGAGCCAGCGACCCTTGCCGCCGGAATCAGCAGTGGTGAAATTTTTGTAGCATTCCTCGCTTTTCAGTGCTTCCCAGTTCGGCAGACCGGGACACAGACCCTTTTCGACGACCCAGGTTGGAACGCCCATTTCCTCGAGCGTAGTCGCTTCGTGGGTGCCGGCGTCGATCACGCCGCCCTTGGCCATCGCGTTATAAAAAGACTTGCCGAAGGTGGACTGCCAGACTTCGTGAGAAATGGTGACATCGCCATTGCGAATCGACTCGTAAACCGCCTGCGAATCGGCCGGCACGTACTCTACGTTATTGCCAATGCTCTCGAAAATACCGCCAATGACGTAGGCCATAACGATCTGGCTCGACCAGTTGTGGAGCGGGATGACGATTGGTTTAGTGCTGTCTTTGGCCACTGCGACGTTGGACAATCCAAACGAGGCACCAAGTAACAGAAACACGGCTAATTTGGTATGAAATTTCATTTACAGATTCTCCTCTCTAGTTATAGGTGTAGGTATTATTGGGAAGGGTAATCCTACATGAAATTATTTTATTGTAAAGTACCAAATATGGACCAAATTATTTAATTTGACTTTGGCATAAAACTAATACATATTTTAATTAAATCAAATACTTATGGTTAAAATTAGAAATATATCCGGATTTATTTCGTAACTTAATGGCCCTAAAGTTAGCTGAAGAGCACTATAAAATTGTACCTAAAATGTACCAATATAATGATACTCGATGTCTCGTTATCAAGCTTATCGGGTTGGTATGTCGATGCGTTTACCACGCGGTATTTCAGCCTCGCGGTCGTAAAACGGTAACTCGAGCAGCGATCCGGTATGCAGCTCGCCATCGATACACCTGATCTCCACCGCGGTGTTCTCGGCGAGACCGGCCTGGTTCATCAACGCGATGCCGACACCATGTCGCAGGTATGGTGAAATTGCACCCGCGGTGACCCTGCCTGCGGTCTTGCCGTCAAGCGTTACCTCGCCGCCGATATGCGGTTCGGCCTCGCACCTGATTCCACGCAGCCGATTTCCGCGCGGCGCTTTTTGTAGCGCTTTTTTGCCGATAAAATCAGCCTTGTCTTCGTCGACAAACTTGCCGAGGCCGACATCGTAAGGAGTTGTCGTATGATCGAAATCAGAGCCCGCATTGAGAATGCCTGCCTCTATCCGGCGAATATGCATCGAATCCAGTCCAAACAATTCTATACCGTAGTCGGCGCCGACGCTGGATAGATGTGCCCACAGTGCGTCGGCATCATGCTGTGGCTCGGTATAGTATTCCCAACCCAGTTCGTTGGTATAACCGGTACGTGTGATGACAACCTTCTGTCCACCAAAACTGACGCGCGCCATGGCGAAGTATCCGAATGGATCCGGCATGCCATTGTCACTGGCGGCTTCGAGAATTTTCAATGCGTTGGGTCCCTGCACCTGCGATACAAAAACTTTAGGGTCGCTAATCTCGACATCCATACCAGCCCCGTGTGCACGCGCCCAGCTGTAAAAATCGCCGTCGGCCTGTGCGTACCAGAACAGGTCGGATTCGAGACGAAGCAAAATACCGTCCACCAGCAATCCGCCATCCTCGTAACAGGCCAGGCCGTAACCACAGCGCCCCGGTTTAACCTTGGTAATGTCCTTGGTAAACAGTTTGTCCAGCAGCCGTTCTGCATCCGGTCCCTTGAACTGCAGCGGGAATTCACCCGTATTCAAGACGGCGGCTTTTTGGCGTAACCGCCAGTAGCCGTCTTCGGTCGATAGATGGTCAAAGCAACAGGCCATCAGGCGCCGGTTGTAAACGCAGTAATGCGGGCCCAGCGGGCGCTCGATTTCATGGTAAGGGTGTCGCGACAATGAAAAATCCCAACCGGCCCCGGGAATGGTGGCAACGAGATCTCGGGTTTTACCGTCACTGGAACTCATAGGCTGGGTACCCGCTACCTGTAATCCTGGTAGGATTTTTCTTCGACGATGGTCGATTTCAGGTGCAGGTTGACCTTCTTCTTGGCCTCGGCGCGTTCGTCATTGGTGACATAGACGGCGCGTGCCAGTTCCACGAAACGCTCGCCGAAACGACGGTTGCGTTCCTCGTCTCGGATATCATCCTCGATTTCCCAGAGCCTCGCGTTGATCGATTTGAGTTCGGCGCTAAGTGCCTTGATTACATCGTCTGACTCGACCGACTCATTCCATACCTTGCTCAACATGTCGAGTTCGGTTTTGACATTCGCAACCTTGACAGGGTCAGTAATTCGCTCCGCCTTGATCTGTAAGATCGTCATCTTGTCGAGTAACTCGCCGGGCGAGATCGGAATCAGGATTTCGTTCATGCGACCTAAGATTGATTTCAGAGGCGGGCAATACTAACCGTGTTAACGGACTAGCTCAACCGAAAACGCGCGATCAAAATCGGCAACAGCATCAGGTTCGCGATCAACGCGGTAATCATCGCCAGCCCGCATAGCACGCCAAAGTAAATGGTCGGGATGAAGTTGGACAGGGACAGGATCGAGAATCCCAGCACCACCGTCACCGATGTGTAATACATCGCGCGTGCGATGCTGTTGTGACATCGCGCAATTGCCGCCCAGTAGTTGCGGTCCTGGATAAACTCACCTCGAAAGCGGTGGATATAATGGATTGAGTCGTCAACGCCGATGCCGATATTTATCGCTGCGATGGTGATCGTCATGATGTCGAGCGGAATACCGATCCATCCCATCAGGCCAAGTATTAGTCCAGCTGAAATGATATTCGGGATCAGCGCCGCCAACGACAGACGGACTGCCCGGAAAAGCGCGATAAACATGAACAGGATTGCACCAAATACGGCGCCAAGGGTCAGGATCTGGGATCGAAAAAGACTTTGCAACAGGTTGTTATAAAGCACTGCAATACCCGAGATGGTGACCTGTTCGGGATCGAGACCATATTCACCGGTCAGGTCCAGGTAAATCTTTTCAATCAGTTCCTGGCGGCGTAATTTTTTGTCAGATTCGTAGAGGCGAATACTGAAGCGCAGCTGGTTGCCATCTTCCGACAGGTAGGGCGCGATCAGCGCTTTTTTTACATCTTCGGGAATGCGCTTGTAGACTACCGCGAGCTTGAAGTCGCTGTAGGGCTTGCCATTGTTAAGGGATTCCAGCAATTGCATCCCGGTGTGTACGGACAGTACCTTGCCGGTTTCTGGCAGCTCGTCCAGGTATTGATGAAGCCTGGCCACATCACGCAAACCG
>JARFPR010000107.1 GCA_029288195.1 Gammaproteobacteria bacterium
TCGCGATGGAAATGTGGGAGACCACCGGCAAGCAGGCGATGGATGCATCGCTGGCGACCGGCAAGACTGTCGATCTCGGCGAAACCGGAATGGATGCCAAGGAGGAGTGGTGGTACCCGATGTACATGAAAGAACGCTGTCCCGGACTGCCCGACTGGAAGGCTTTGAACAAATGCGCCGAGGCCTTCTCGACTGCTGAAACCTCACCGAAGGGACGTTATCTCGGCGGACCGGTCACCTGGGCCGGATTCGATGACGAGCGCGTCGAAGCCCTCGGGCTCGACTACGAAGTCGTGCATGCCGGTACCGATGCGGCGTTGTTCTCCGAACTCGAATCGGCGATTCAACGCAAGGCGCCTATCTTGCTGTGGGTTTATGCACCGCACTGGGCGGTAGCCAAGTACCAGGGCGAGTGGGTCGAGTTTCCCGAGTATACCGACGCCTGCTACGAGGACGCGAGCTGGGGCATGAACAAGAGCATGGCCTACGATTGCGGCAAGCCTTTCGGCTGGATCAAGAAGGTCGGCTGGAAAGACGGCGAGAAGAAATGGCCGGGTGCTTACAAGGCGGTGCGTAACTTCAAAATCGACAATGCCCAGATGAGCCAGATGATCGTCGAGGTCGACCTCGAAGGTAAGTCGGTTGAAGATACCGTTGCCAAGTGGATGAGCGATAACGAATCCACCTGGAAGGCCTGGATTAATTAAATCGGCAATCAGTTAAAGGTGGGCCGCGGGTATTTCCCCGGCCCGCCTTTGCTTTGTTTTGATGACGATTCCCGGTTGTTCCGGGTGAGGTATTAATGTCCGACCTGCCAGCAGGCGAACCTCCGCATGCGACCGAGCCCCCGGTCAAAATAAGCTGCAAACACGTGTGGAAAGTTTTTGGCACCGACGTTGCGTCGTTAATTGCCACCGATGGTAGCGTCGACGAGACTGTGTTCGACCATGGCGGCTATATCGGTGCGGTACGCGACGCCAGTTTCGACGTATTCGAGGGTGAAACCTTCGTCATCATGGGCTTGTCCGGCTCGGGCAAGTCGACCCTGCTGCGTTGCATGACGCGATTGATCGAGCCCAGTACCGGGGAAATCTACTTCGAATCCGAGGACCTGATGAAAGTCGGTGAGGCGGAACTGATCGATATGCGCCGGCACAAGATGGGCATGGTGTTTCAGCACTTCGCGTTGCTGCCTAACCGCACCGTACTCGGCAACGTTGCGTTGCCGCTCGAAGTCCAGGGTCTCGGCAGGGCAGAGCGTGAACAACGTGCGCTTGAAGTCGTCAAGCTGGTCGGGCTGGAAGGACGCGAACAGTATTACCCGCGCGAACTGTCGGGTGGGCAACAGCAGCGCGTTGGCATCGCACGCTCACTCGCGGCCGAGCCCGACATCTGGTTTCTGGACGAACCTTTTTCCGCACTCGATCCGTTGATCCGTCGCGAAATGCAGGACGAGTTCATGCGCCTGCAAAACGTGCTGCATAAAACCATCGTCTTCATCACCCACGATTTCGACGAGGCAATCCGGCTAGCCGACCGCATCGCGATCATGAAAGACGGCGCCATTATCCAGATCGGTACGCCGGAGCAACTGGTGCTGAATCCCGCCACCGACTACGTCGAGGAATTTACCCAGGGCATCCCGCGCGCCAAGGTGCTGAGCGCGGGCTCGATCATGCGCGATGTCGATGGCGACAGTTTTGCCGGGACGGTTCGTGCGGACGTCGCCATCGAAACG
>JARFPR010000063.1 GCA_029288195.1 Gammaproteobacteria bacterium
CCCCCCCCCCCCCCCCCCCCCCCCCCCCCCCCCCCCCCCCCCCCCCCCCCCCCCCCCACCCCCCCCCCCCCCCCCCCCCCCACCCACCCCTCGACTCCTTCGTCGGCAGCGTCAGATGTGTATAAGAGACAGGTTTAAGTACTTGCAAGTCATTCACTGCAAGAGTGAGCTCATGATATTTAAACACCGTGTGGGGATCGCTTGAATAAACCCGCACTAGGACCTTGATATGTTCTTCAGTGTTATTGAACGACTTCAGTACTTGAAACACGTCGTCAGTCGAAAAAACTCTCGTTCCCTGGATTGAATAAATTAAATCACTGTCTTCGAACCATGCGTTGTAAGCTTCCGAACCTTCAGCAACGTGGGCTACGTAAACAGCATCTTCATATCCACCCTCGCCCCTGTCAATCGGGTTAAAGTTACTGAGGGTCATGCCGGAAAGCGCGAGCCCGGTTTGTTTCAGCATTTTTGGTTGAGGTGTGAATGGTAAGGTCACAATCATTTCCTGTCCGTTTCTCTCTATGACCAGTTCTGCAGGTTCGTCGACCCCACGAAGTTGATACTTGAGGTGGTCGATGTTTGTGATTTTCTCGTCAGAACCCTTGACACGTTTGATAATGTCTCCAAATTTCAATAGCGATTTGTCAGGGTAATAGGAGCGCGCGACGACGAGACGCGGTTTATCTGCATCATGCGAGATAAATACTATAGGAAATGAAGGTGGCGAAGGATCTTTACCTGCCTCGATAAGTGACACAATTTTACACACATGCTCTATCGAAACGGTCAGGTTTAAACCCTCCGTGTCATTCCTGTTTATCTTTGCCTGGCTAACCCCGACGACCTTACCAGATTTTAGACTTATTAATGGTCCACCCGAGTTTCCGCTATTCAGTGGCGCATCGGTTTGAAGCGATTCGTTACCGCTGACAAAAGTTGTACCCGATATAATTCCACGCGTGCCAGTAAAGTTTAATCCTGCTGGGTGACCAAAGACGACGACGGGATTACCCATCTCTGGCTTTTCGTTGCATCCCAGCTTTGCTTCCGTTGTGTGTTGCGGTATAGACTCGACAGGTATTCGTACCAGTGCCAAATCGAGCTGCGGGTCCAGGTAGAATTTTTCGGCCGCAAAATAATCGCCGCCTTTGAATCTCACATTCACAGAAGAAGGCGCTTCCGCAACAACGTGGCGATTGGTGAGGACCCAGCCTTTGGCCTTGTTGATCAAGAAACCTGCACCAGTGATGGTTCCATGCGTATCGTTCACGTAGGGATGCCTGGTTGTTGTTTCGATCTTGACTGTGTAAAGGGCGGCGTTATCAAATACAGTTTCGATGGACTCCGCATAACTTAACGAGGCATTTAACACACCCAGGGTAAAGACAATATTTCTTAACATCGAACTCTTCATGCTTCCCTCTATTTGAAAAACTACGCCAGTCCGGACTTGTTCTCCGCTTAAGAATAAAAGTATAGACGAGGAGTTTAGAAACGACCGGGAGCAGGACTCGTAGCATCAAAATCAATGTGATCGCTTTCTCAGAAATATCATTTAAAAGTTTCCTGGATTGGATGACAAAGAAATAAATGGTGCCCAGGGGGATGAACAGTTCCAGGAATAGCATTTGGAAGTGTTATCAAGTATCCGGTCAAAATGTTAACCCGAAGTTGATGTAGCTCAAGTGCTTCATGTTGACTTCACGATGCTCGCACCGTATTTTTGCTTCGACAACTAACCACCTGGAACCGCTACCATGGCTGCTAAAGCAAAAAAACGCCCAACTACACGACAGGGACTGAACCAGATCAAACGGGGTGTTAAAACCACCGCATCTTCAGTCGTCGACGAAATCGACAACGCCAAGGACGTGCTGCTAAAAGATATTCAGGAAGCTTTAAAGATTGTTCGAACCAGGGCTAAGGCTGCACGCGCGGCGGCGAAAGATGCAACCTCCAGCGTCAAGGAAACGGTTTCCGAGGCGCAGCTCGCAGAAACCTTCCACAAGCTGGTGGACGAAGTCGAAGACGCGGCCGAGGGCCTCGCCGACGGTATCAGTTCGAAGTTCAGTCAGCTGCGGAAAACCGCGACCAGGGAACTCAAGGCGGCGGTGAAAATAGCCACTCCGAACAAATCGACCGCGAAGAAAAAAGCCGCGGTGAAGAAGAAGGCCACACCGAAGAAGACGGCGTCCAGGAAGAAAGCCCCGGCAAAGAAGGCTGCACCGAAGAGAAAGGCTTCGGTAAAGAAGGCAGCAGCAAAGAAAAGGGCTCCGGCTAAGAGGGCCGCGCCAAAGAAAAAGGCCCCCGCAAAGAAAGCCACGCCAAAGAAAAAAGCTCCGGTTAAGAGGGCCGCAGCAAAGAAAAAGGCGCCGGCAAGAAAAGCGGCCGCGAAGCGAAAGGCACCCGCTAGAAAGAAATCTGCCAGCAGAAAAAAATAATCCGCGTCAGGCCGACGCGCGCTCAGGCACCGCATCGAGCAAACTCTCTCGGATGTAACAACGGTCGACTCGATCCGCGTTAACGAGCGTACCGCGGGCGCACCTCACCGTACGTCGACTGGAACGTAAATACGACAAGGACTTCGTTCGCAGTCAGTACGAATCGTTCAAGGATGAAAACTAGCCGAGGGCTTTATCGAGATAGCTGTTGATTTTGGTTTCGATTGTCGGCTTCAGCGGCGTCAGTAACATGCCCAGCTTGATATCGATTTCGAGGTTTTGTCCGCCAACATCGATAAAACCATTGGCGCCGCTACGCTTGAACTCCATGCGATCGCCCTTCCAGCAGCAGCTTGCGGACAGTTCGCTGGCGAGCGCATCAGCAAGCTGCTCGACTTCTTTACGGACACGGGCAGGTTCAAACTGGTGCGATCTTTTAATGTGAATCCTGGACACTAGAGTCTCTTGCTGGTTCGATATCGACTGGCCACACAATACAGTTCAACCGGTGCGCTGATCATTAATTGTTAACCTTAAACAACCATGGGTTACTTCTTGTTTCCGCTAAAGCTTTGCAGCGAACCGATGAGGACGCCACTGGCAACCGCGAAGGCACCGGTTATCGCCGCTATTTTTGCCATTTCTTTCGGTGGCGACAGGTTCAGCTTAAAGTCTTTTCCGTTATCGGACTTGCCCATGTTGTAATGGATTATTGCCTCGGCCATGAAGACTCCGAAAGTTACGCCTGTTACCAGAAAGCGTCCCATGAAAAAAACCATGCTTTATTCAACAATACAATATTAATGGGTACCGGTATGGCGGGCAAATGATCCAGATCATAATTACCTGATTAATCGATCAGTAGACGTTTTCTGTGTTAAAGCCGGCATTTGCCCGGTAAACAAATACTATCCGTAATTTTCAAGCTAAACACTCGCATCGATTTGTCTAAACTACATGTTTGTTTTGGCTGTATCCGGCGGACCAATCTGACATGAAAGCGCATGGGCGGAGACCCGTTCGAGAAAAACAATGAGCACCGCTGGGCTGTTTTTAACGATGCAAAACAAGTGGGTGAGGTCACGCAGGCGGTTTATTCGCCCCGCCTCGAACGCAACATTGGTTTCGCATTGCTCGATGTCTCACGCAGCAGTGAGTCTGACGCGCTACGCGTTGAAACCCCCGAGGGCGTGAGAGATATTACGATCACGTCGTTACCGTTCTTCGATCCCGACAAAAAAATACCGCGAGCATCGTTACGCTAACACTAGTTATTGGTAGTTATTTGGGCACAGCAATCTGAGGTTGCCTTTCTGCGGTGGGTTCAACCGGACCGACGCAACAGTCAGGCCCCGCAGGATCAGGCGGCGTTGACTCCCTCTCGATCCATCATATCGAGCACTTCCTTGCGCAGATCGTCTGCCTGGTACATGCCGCCAGGGGTCTCGGAGATCGATTGATACCAGGGCTTGATCAGTTGCTTCAGGTTCTCGATGTCTGTCGTTTCCAAAATCTGCTTGTGCAAGGGCGCGACTCGTACCTGGTTACCGAAGGTATTCAACGTATTGCACATGAACTCGCGCGCGCTGATGGTGTGTACGTCGGTTTTGTCCTCGGACTCGGGAACATCGTTCGCCGCTTCCATCTCGATGAGGGTCGTGTCGGTTACTTCAACCATTTCGAGCTCGAGCAATCGATCGACCACGGCCACGATGTCGTCGCACAGGGAAAGTTTTATCAGCGCATCGATATCCTTTTCGCCGTTGATCAGGATAAGGACACGTCGTTCCATCATCGAGAGGCCCGACGTATTCTCGTTAACCTCTTTCTGGCCGGTCGACGTTTTATCGTATATGTCGCTGATATTCATGGGTTAACTCGCAAGTTAACAATTAACACTATTTATATAGGAGAAATTTGCCCGTTTGTCAGCGCCAAAGCAGATCATAGCCTGGCGGGAAGTTGCTTGTCGGGCCGACAGTCCCTTGCTGCCGCTCATGACAGGACCGATAGCTCGGTCTCGATACATTCGAGAATTTCATCGTCGTTGAACGGCTTGGCAATGAAGCGGTTGACGCCGGCTGCTTCCGCTTGCTTCCGGTGCTTGGCCATGTTGCGCGAGGTAATCATGACAACCGGCAAATCCCGCCATTCGCTCGTATTGCGAATGTAACTGATCAGGTCGAAACCGTTCATGCGCGGCATTTCTAAGTCGGTAAGCACGATATTCGGCTCCTCGGCACGCAGCAGGTTGATGGCTTCGAGCCCGTCACGCGCGAGAACCGCCTCGTAACCGCTGTCACGCATCAGTTGCGAG
>JARFPR010000133.1 GCA_029288195.1 Gammaproteobacteria bacterium
CGGGTCGAATCGACAAGCTCCATTTTCGAAATCTTCTTATCGAGTGCTCGTGCCTGTTTTTCACTGAGCTTGAGATCGAGAAACAGGCTGATTTGGGAGCTTGAGCGGAAGTCGCCGGAAATCGCATCAATGTTCTTTAAAAACAGGTAAAACCCACCGGGCAATGACAGTGTAATACCGATAACCGCGACCGTCATAATGGTAGTTGCCGGGGCCTCGTAAATCTTGCGCAGGCTGAACATCAACGATTGCAAGTGATGCAGCAGGTAGGCTGAAATGCGATTTGAAGTCGCTGGCTTCTTGCGACGGATATTACTGCCAGCCACTGTCTGCCTCCTGCGAAATGTCCTCAAGGTCATTGAGGATGAGTTTGCCCCGATTAAGCGTGATGCGAGGTTTATCCAGTTCTTCGATCAGGTCCAGGTCGTGACTGGCGACCAGCACCGTGACACCGACCTGGTTGAAATCCACGAAAATCTGCATGATTTCGCGTGACAGCTCCGGATCCAGGTTGCCAGTGGGCTCGTCAGCCAGTAGTAACATCGGTTTATGCACCACCGCGCGCGCGATTCCGACGCGCTGTTGTTCGCCGCCGGAGAGGGTAATCGGCAAAGATTTTTCCTTGTGCAGTAAGCCGACTTTATCGAGTGCAGCACGGGTACGCTTGGCAATTTCCTGTGGCCGATATCCCTGGATATGCAGGGGCAGGGAGACGTTGTCGAATACGTTGCGATCAAACAATAACTGATGATCCTGGAAGATAATGCCAATATTACGGCGTATATAAGGTACGCGCCGACGTGACATTGTATTGAGGTTGACGCGATTCAGCAGCGCCTGGCCACGGGTTGGTTTCTCGATAAGCGCAATAATTTTCAATAGCGTACTTTTACCGGCACCCGAGTGTCCGGTGATAAAGGCCATATGGCCTTCATCCATTTTAAGCGAAACATTGCTCAGCGCCTCGTAGCCACCTTCGAAACGCTTGGTTACATTATGAAATTCAATCATATCTCGGGATCTGGCTCAGGCATCGGCCAACAAGGCATCAACAAATTCCGCGTTGTCAAAAGGGCGCAGATCATCGACCGATTCGCCCACCCCGATATAGCGAATCGGGGTTTGCAAGTGTTCGGCGACGCTGAATATCATTCCTCCCTTGGCGGTACCGTCGAGCTTGGTCAGTATTATCCCGGAAATGCCGATCGTATCGCGAAAATTGCTTGCTTGCGCCAATGCGTTCTGGCCTGTTCCCGAGTCGAGTACCAGCAGAGTTTCCTGGGGCGCCTCCGGGTCAAGCTTGCTCATGACGCGTTTTATCTTCTCGAGCTCATCCATCAGGCTCGACTGGGTATGCAGCCTTCCGGCGGTATCGGCAATCAGCACATCAATTTCACGCGCTTGCGCGGACTGCAAAGCATCAAATATGACCGATGCCGAGTCGGCGCCCTGGCCTTGCTTTATAACCGGTACTTCGAGTCGATCACCCCAGGTTTGCAGCTGTTCCACCGCTGCGGCACGAAAAGTGTCACCAGCCGCCAACATGACCTTAAGCCCCTGGTTTTTAAACTGCTGAGCGAGCTTACCGACAGTGGTGGTTTTGCCGGCCCCGTTGACACCTACCATCAGTATCACGAAGGGCTTCTTGCTGGTATCTATACTAAGCGGAATGGCACAGGGTGCGAGCATTTCGGTCATCGTATTCTTAAGTGCATCGAGGAGGCTATCACTATCGCCCAGTTGCTTACGTTGCAGCGATTCCGTCAGACGCGAGGTAATTTTTTGTGTGGCCTGGATACCCACATCGGCCATCAGCAACTGGTCTTCCAGTTGCTCCCGCATTTCATCGTCAATCTGCTTCTTGCCGAGCAGCAAATCGCCCAGGCCATTTGACAGGTTTTCCCTGGTTTT
>JARFPR010000297.1 GCA_029288195.1 Gammaproteobacteria bacterium
CAGTTAAATTAATTGCGAGGTGGATGGTGCCAGGGGCGGAATCGGACTGGTCCGCACACGGCGGCCGGCGCCCCGGGGGTCCGCACTCGGCACCGACACGAGGATTTTCAGTTGGGCTTTAATTTTTACACCTTAATAAAATCAGTTACTTACGACGCTCTCCATTCCCGTTTGTGCTAGTAAACGCCAGTTAATGGCAGCTAATTGGGCACAAAATTGGCACACGATCGTTTTGGCAATACTCTTAACAAAGTTGATCGATTTCACACCTATCAGCCAACTACATCCAGATGCGCGTAATACCGATGGGCGACGGGTTGAACGAATCCGTAGATGCCACGGCATATCCTGAAGACCATGAAAAGATCGCAGCTTCCCAAATAGTTTCGCGCTTGGAGACTTTAGATGCGGTGACGCTGGACTTCGAGCACCATCAGGAAACTCTGGCGCCCGCGGCTACCAGTATCTCCACCATTGCGGTATAGCCATGCGCACGCGCCAGTTGTAGGGGACTGGTTCCCCGGCCGTCGGTCAGGTTGACGTCCGCGCCACCGTCGACCAACGCTTTCAGAGTGGCTGTATGCCTTGCCCCGCCGTCTCCGAGCACGATGGATTCGATCAGCGCGGTCCAGCCTAGGTTGTTGACATGATCCAGTGGAGCGCCCGCCGCGATCAGAGTTTCAACCACTTCCACGTGGCCCAGGTGCGCGGCCGCGATCAACGCGGTACCCTCGTAGCGGCTAGTAATATTGCCCGCGCGGCAGCCCAGTTGCAGTGCCAGCTTCAAAGTTCCCAGGTCGTCCGCGACCGCGGCAATAGTGGCGATATCGTAATAGTCTCCTTCCAGCGCATTGGGGTCTGCCCCGGCGGCCACCAACTGGCGTATCGCATCGTGATTGCGCAAGAAGGCCGCGACGTGCAGTGCGCTGCGCCCGCGGGAATCGCGTTCATCGGTATCGGTGCCCGACACCAACAGACTTTGCAGGCGAACGTCGTCCCGTTCAACCACGGCGCTGAACAAGCCGTCGTAGCCGGCAATATCGAGTGCGCTGGGTGCTGTCTGTGCACCAGCAGTCGGCGACCAGGCCATCACGCAGGCCAGCAGCATGAGTAGGATGGGTTTTGGTTGCAGTAGACCTTTCATGGCCAATCCTCCCGTAATCAGTTCAAGGCGATATCCAGCGCTGTTAGTGTAGATGATCAAAATCAGAGCTAGCTTACCGCCGATTGAAACACTTACCTCGAGCAGGCACTATTGGACCTGACGTATTTTAAGGCAATTTACAGGTTCGACATGATATCGTCACAACAGCAAAAGGAGTTTGAGCAGCTATTTCCATTCATTTCCCGTGCCGGTGCTGAATTCAAACGGGAATTCTACGACACCTGTCGTTACGTCGAGTTACCTGCCAACACCTCCATCTGCGAGGAAGGACAGCAGTGCGCACAACTGGCGATGTTGCTGAACGGTGTCGGCCGAGTGTACAAGCTGTCGCCCGGTGGGCGAGAGGTGACGCTTTACCGTATCGATGCCGGGGAGGCTTGTGTATTAACCGCTTCCTGCATCATGAACGGCGACAGTTTTCCAGCGATGGCCGTTACCGAGACTCCAATCCGAGCCGTAGTAGTCTCCCCGCAAAAGGTACGCGGCTGGATATGTCAGGAGACGCAATGGCAGCATTTTATTTTTGGCTTATTATCCCATCGTTTGGCGAGCATTATATCGGTTGTTGAAGAAGTGGCCTTTAAACGTCTGGATGTACGCCTGGCAGAAAGATTTACCGATCACCTGGCTCATGGCGAAACCAGTCTGCAAGTGACCCACGCCGAACTAGCTGCAGATCTCGGCAGTTCACGGGAGGTTGTCAGCCGGGTTCTCAAAGATTTCACCCAACGCGGCCTGATCGAGACCAGGCGTGGCAACATCCTGTTAACCAACCGCGACGCCATCGAGCAGCTATCACGTCAATAAATAAATTTCTACCGGCAAAAAAACAACCCGCTTCATACTTGAGTGACATTGTCACCGACAGGGGCCCGGCAGGTGCATAAACTATGGGCATTAAAAACAGGAGACAAAGTCATGCAAAAAAATGTTGGTAGTATCGATCGCGCGATCCGCGCACTGGTTGGGATTGCCTTGTTGGCGGTATATCTGCTGGATGGCATTCAGGGCGCGCTCGGGATCGTCGTTCTTGTAGCTGGCATCGTCATGCTCGGTACCGCGGCGATCGGCTGGTGCCCCCCCTACTCG
>JARFPR010000300.1 GCA_029288195.1 Gammaproteobacteria bacterium
GAGTGCAGTTTCCGGCGTTAATGATTGTGTCGTGAACAGAGCGTGTTCATCAGCATTGGCTGAACCGAGGCATATCGCGCAACAGAACAGGGTTGCAGACAACAGTTTGAAAAGCATCATCGGTACTTCCTCGTATAAAGATCTACCCGATAAGACTACACCTTCCGACGCTAAATGATGAGCCTGTAAACGCGTTTCGTTGATCCAAATCAAGCCCAGGCATACTCAGCGGGAATGACACTCCAAACCTGCTAGTTAATTCCGCAAAGTAAGGACTTTAACTGGCTTTACGCATGCGATTTTGCTGTAAGCGAAACTCGACCGTATCGACGATTTTATCGATGGCGGGGTCATGCATACCCTTTTGCCGAGCGACATTTCTTACCAGCAAATCGACGCGCTCAATAAACTGCACAGCGTTGTCGAGCGCCCGCGCGGCTGACGAGGGTTTCAACAATCCTTCAGCAGCATTCGCATACTTCTCGAATGGCACCAGGTCGTTTCGATCCGCACCCAGGGTTACGCAAAGGTCGGCAACCCAGTTATAGATCCTCGCCGATTCGGCAACATCTGTATGCACGGCATCGCGGATCGCAATCATCTCCTCACGCTGGATACAGCGGTAGTTTCCAGTCAACAGCATGCTCCATTTCGCCATCGGCACGAATATAGATTCGTGCACCCGGAGCTTCACCGGTAGTACGATCTCTGCGCCCGCTACTGGAAAAGTCGATGCGAGAATATCCTGCTCGAGATGTCGCAGCAGCGCGGTGTGTTCGTCACTCTCGAAGCGGGCCGCCTTGAAGTTGGTGGGCAGCGTCACCTGCAACACGTTGGACGGTTCATCCGGAGGCCTGAAGGCCTGTGGATCAGGGCTACACAAGGTTACCAGCGCTGGGTCCAGCAGGTCCCAAACGCTTGCATCAGCGTAGCATTCACGCAGCGCATCACAATCAAGCCCTGGTATACGTTTCAGGTAAGGCAGTGGCGGCATGTTCATTATCGACATACACGGAATGGCCGCTTTGCCAATGCGCTCGAGCAAGGCACGTATTTCGTCGAGCCGATATTGCGGTTCTTGCATCGCTAGCGCTACCAGGTCAAAGCGCTCCACTTCCGCCGAGAGCGGATCACCGGCGGTTATCTTGCCACGAAGTTTTTTCGAATCGATGATGACAGGCTCGGACTGACCCCTGACAGGCATGCGAATTTCAACCCCGTCGGAATTGATCGCATCAGCCTCTTGCGGCAGGCAGATCAGGTGGACGTTATGTCCTGCGAGGGCGATTTTGCTGCCTAACAGCGATCCATAGGATGCGCCTAGTACAAGTATTTCGAGAGTTTTACTCATGGTTTCTCCGATAAGAGCATTTGCTGCCGCGAGTGACCTGCACCCGCAGATCGATGCTTAACTGTTTAATACGCAGGATTAATAGGTTTGGTTCACCGTGAAATTTTGGTTATGATCCACGGACGGGCGTGGCCCGATAAAACAAAAATCCAGTTCAGATTTGCCTGACAGATAACAACAAGATTAGGGGGAGCCAGGCCAGTGCCCAAGTTCATCGTCAACTACGTCAAGGTAATAGACTACCTGTCGACCAAGTTCGGGCGCCTGGCCATGTACCTGATCTTTGTCATGATCGCCACCCTGCTGATCAACGCCTTCACGCGCAATATTATCAACCTGCCCTTGTCGTGGTGCATCGAAATGGCGCAGTTCACGATGACGGCCTACTACATCGTCGGCGGCCCCTACTCGATGCAGCTCGACAGCCATGTCAGGATGGACCTGCTTTACTCAATGTTCAGTCGTAAAAACCAGGCGCGCCTCGACAGTTTTACCGCTATTTTCCTGATTATTTACCTCGTCTGCCTGTTAATCGGGGCAATCTCGAGCACGATGTATGCGATTGAGTACGATCAGCGTAAATTCTCGCAATGGAATCCATCGATGATTCCAATCAAGATCATCATGGTAGTCGGCATTTTCCTGATGCTGCTGCAGGCCATTTCCACCTTTTTCAAGGATCTGGCCAAATCAAGGGGCATTGAGCTGTCATGAGTTACGAAGCCATTGCCATTTTCATGTTTGTATCGATGTTATTGATGCTGCTGACCGGGCAACGTGTGTTCGCGGCAATTGGTATCGTTTCGTCAATCGCAGCGCTGCTACTGTGGGGTGAAGGGGGTGTTGAAATGCCGTTTAACGCGGCGTTCAAACTGTTTAACTGGTACCCGCTGCTGACACTGCCGCTATTTATTTACATGGGCTACGTACTCGCTGAATCAGGCATAGCAGATGACCTCTATGCCATGTTTCATGTCTGGTTTGGCGGCCTCAAAGGCGGCCTTGCCGTTGGTACGATATTACTAATGGTGGTTATTTCCGCGATGAACGGACTGAGCGTGGCAGGCATGGCCATCGGCGCCACGATCGCACTGCCGGAAATGCTGAAGCGGGGTTATGACAAGATTATGATCACGGGGGTCGTGCAGGCAGGCAGTTCGCTCGGCATCCTGGTGCCACCGAGCGTCGTACTGGTACTGTATGGCATGATCGCTCGCCAACCGGTAGGACAACTCTGGCTGGCCGGGGCAATTCCCGGTCTGATGATGGCATCCCTGTTCATTATCTACATCGTCGTACGTTGTCGTCTACAGCCGCACCTCGGGCCGACCGTCGATAAGGCGGAACGTGACCTGCCGATGTCGGAAAAACTGAAACTATTGCGCGCAGGCATTACCCCGTTCCTGATCTTCTTTTTCATGACCGGCCTGTTCATCATGGGGATTACCAGTCTCGTGGAAAGCTCAGCCGTCGGCGCAACTGCTGCAACCATAGCGGCCTGGGCACGCAAGCGCCTGAACCGCAAGGTAATGGAAGAAACTATCCGCAAAACCCTGTCAATATCCTGCATGTTCATGTGGGTGATCCTGGCTGCGCTAGGTTTTGGTGCAGTATTCGACGGCATCGGCGCCGCGCGGGCAATCGAATCCCTGTTTATAACCAACTGGAACTTAACCCCCTGGGAAGTGCTGATCATGATGCAGCTTTCCTACCTGGTAATGGGCATGTTCCTCGACGATACCGCGATGCTTGTCATCGTCGCACCGCTCTATGTACCGCTGGTGAAACTGCTGGGGTTTGACCCGATCTGGTACGGTGTGCTTTACACGATCACCTGCCAGATTGCATACATGACGCCGCCATTTGGATACAATCTGTTTCTGATGCGCGCGATGGCACCACCGGAAATTTCATTGATGGATATTTATCGATCGATTATACCTTTTGTCATGGTCATGACCTTCGCACTGGTCCTGGTCATGGCTTTTCCACAGATCGCCCTCTGGTTGCCAGAATATGTGTATTCGAAGTGACGTGAAAGGAGTTTTACAGAGGGGATTCCGTGAAAAAATAACCGAAGCTAAACCTTAGGAGCCTTAAAAATGAAACAAGATAAAAAAGCATCCAAACCGGA
>JARFPR010000137.1 GCA_029288195.1 Gammaproteobacteria bacterium
GTATCGGCGATCTGTTCGAGCCACTGCGCACCGCCCTTGGTGAACAGCGTAACTGGAATCGTCTGACCATCGTGCTCGCGCTTCAGGCCATCAACGATCTGCTGCATGTAATTGAGTGAGAATTCGCGGTAAGTTTGCGGGGTCAGTACACCACCCCAGGTATCGAAGACCATCACCACCTGCGCGCCAGCTTCTATTTGCGCGTTCAAATAAGCCGTTACCGCTTGTGCCAGGGTGTTTAACAGCTGATGCAGAGCCGCCGGGTTTTGGTACATCATTCCTTTTATATAACGATACTCCTTGGAGCTGCCGCCTTCGACCATATAGGTCGACAATGTCCAGGGGCTGCCGCTAAATCCGATTAGCGGGACCTTGCCGTCGAGTTCCTGTCGAATCAGGCTTACGGCATCGGTGACGTAGCGCAAACTGTCGCTCGGGTCCGGTACGCCTAAGCGGCCGATATCCGCTTCGCTACGCAGCGGCCTTTCGAATTTGGGGCCTTCGCCTTCAGCGAAATAGAGACCGAGTCCCATCGCATCCGGAATGGTCAGGATATCGGAAAACAGGATTGCCGCATCGAGGTCGAAACGTCGCAATGGCTGCAACGTGACCTCGCAGGCCAGTTCCTTGTTCTTGCACAAATCGAGAAAGCTGCCGGCCTGTTTTCGGGTCGCGCGATACTCGGGCAGGTAGCGACCTGCCTGGCGCATGATCCAGACGGGAGTGGTGTCGGTCGATTGGCGCAGCAGCGCCTTGATCAGGCGATCGTTTTTAAGTGGGGGCAGACTCATTAAACTTCCAGGTAATCGAGGATGCCTTCGGCTGCCTGGCGTCCTTCGTAGATAGCGGTAACCACCAGGTCGGAACCACGCACCATGTCGCCACCGGCAAATACTTTCGGGTTGCTGGTCTGAAACGGAAAATCGGCCTGCTCGGGGGCTATTACGCGTCCCCCGTCATCGATAGCGATGGTATGTTCACCGAACCATTCGGCCGGATCCGGCCGAAAACCAAACGCGACCACAACCGCGTCGGCAGGCAGGACTTCCTCGGAGCCGGGAACAATTTCAGGCCGTCGTCGGCCCTGTTCGTCGGCTTCGCCCAACTCGGTAGAAATCAACTTGATACCTTCAACCTTGCCATTACCGACGATTTCGAGCGGTTGGCGGTTGAACAGGAACTCAATGCCTTCTTCCAGGGCGTTGTCGACTTCGCGCATCGAACCCGGCATGTTTGCACGGTCGCGGCGATAGACGCAGGTCACGCTTGTTGCGCCCTGGCGGATCGCTGTGCGAACGCAGTCCATCGCGGTGTCACCGCCGCCAAGCACGACCACCTGCTGATCGCTAAAGTCGATAAATTCGGGCTTGTCGCCATCGAAATCGATTTGATCGTGGATGTTTGCCACGAGGTAGGGAAGCGCTTCGTAAACACCCGTCTTGGTCTCGCCCGGGAAGTCGCCTTTCATGTAGTTGTAGGTGCCCATGCCGAGGAACACCGAGTCATAGTCGGCAAGCAATTGCTCGAAGCTTAAATCTTTGCCGATTTCGGTATTGAGACGGAATTCAATACCCATATCTTCAAACATTTTACGGCGCCTGGTAACGACTTCTTTCTCCAGCTTGAATGGCGGAATGCCGAAAGTCAGTAAACCGCCAATTTCAGGATACTTGTCAAATACCACGCAGGCAACGCCGTTGCGAGTCAGTACGTCGGCACAGGCGATACCGGCCGGGCCGGCACCAATGACCGCAACTTTTTTCCCGCTATCGGTTACGTTGGATAGATCGGGAGCCCAGCCCTGCTCGATCGCTTTGTCGGTAATATATTTTTCGACCGAACCGATCGATACCGCTCCGAAACCGGTATTCAACGTGCAGGCGCCTTCGCAGAGTCGGTCGTGGGGACAGATTCGACCGCAGATTTCAGGCAGGCTGTTGGTCTTGTGCGACATTTCAACGGCTTCCAGCAGGTTGCCTTCAGCCACCAGTTTCAGCCAGTTAGGAATATAGTTGTGAACCGGGCACTTCCATTCGCAGTAAGGGTTGCCACACTCGATACAGCGTTCTGCCTGCTCGGCGGCTTCCTGCTGTTCGTAGTCGCCGTAGATTTCACCAAATTCCTTTACC
>JARFPR010000357.1 GCA_029288195.1 Gammaproteobacteria bacterium
TACCATGCCGGAATTGTTGCCAGGTACTGGATTGAAGCGCTGCTGGATTTGCCCTGCCAGGTCGAAGTCGCGAGCGAATTTCGCTACCGCAAGACAGTGGTTCCTGAGAATACCTTGTTCGTGACCCTGTCGCAGTCGGGAGAAACCGCGGATACCCTGTCGGCGTTACGCAGCCTCGATTCGAAAAACTATTGCGGCTCGTTAAGCATTTGTAATGCCCCGGAATCGTCGCTGGTGCGGGAATCCAACCTGGTCATGATGACCCGTGCCGGACCTGAAATCGGGGTTGCCTCGACCAAAGCATTCACCACACAACTGGTGGCGATGTTGCTATTTGTAACGGCACTCGGTAAACGCCAAAAACGCCTCGATGATAAAACCATAGCCGCCATCATCGGCGAGTTGAATGCGTTGCCCGCGCAGGTCGAAAAATTACTCGGTCTCGATGCACAGATCGAAGCCATCGCGGAAGACTTTGTCGAAAAGGAACATGCGCTGTTTCTGGGTCGCGGCGAACATCACGCCATCGCGATGGAAGGCGCGCTCAAGCTCAAGGAAATTTCCTATATACATGCCGAGGCCTACCCGGCCGGTGAGCTTAAACACGGACCACTGGCACTGGTCGACGCCGACATGCCGGTCGTCGTGGTGGCGCCGAACGACGATCTGCTGGAAAAGTTGCACTCCAACATGCAGGAGGTCAAGGCGCGCGGTGGCAAGCTTTACGTATTTGCACATCGCGGTGCGCATCTCGATACCGAGTCCGAAGATGTTGTAATCGAGATGGATTGCGACACGCAATGGGTGACCCCGATCCTGTCGACGATCCCGTTACAGTTATTCAGCTATCACGTCGCGGTACTTCGAGGCACCGACGTTGATCAACCACGTAACCTGGCTAAATCGGTCACCGTCGAATAACGAAAACAACGCGCCGCATACTTCCGGGCAATACTGGCCTTATCTAACCATGTTTAAATTGATCACCAATGCTAACGTTTTTGCACCCGAAGCCCTGGGGATAAAACAGGTTCTGGTTTGTGCCGGCAAGATTGCTTATCTCGGTGATCATTTGCCGCAACTGGATGATGCGCTCGAAGTCGAGGTGACCGATCTCGATGGTGCGCGGCTGGTGCCCGGTTTAATCGATGCGCACACGCATCTGACAGGCGGTGGCGGTGAAGCAGGACAATCGACGCGAGTGCCGCCGCTGGCGCTCAGCCAGATAACCAAAGCCGGCGTCACCAGCGTTATCGGGCTGCTCGGTACTGACGATCTAACCCGCACGCCACAGAACCTGCTCAGCCAGGTCATGGGACTTCGTGAAGAGGGGCTATCTGCCTGGTGTTATACCGGGGGTTACCATGTGCCGGTCATCACCCTGACCGGATCCGTACGTAGCGACATCGTTAACCTGGAGCCGGTCATCGGTGTCGGCGAGGTAGCAATAAGCGACCATCGCTCGAGTCAACCTACGCTTGATGAAATTATGCGCCTGGCCGGCGAGGCGCATGTTGCCGGGCTGATGACCGGCAAGGCTGGTATCGTACATTTCCACCTCGGCGACGGCGAACGCGGTCTGTCGATGATTCGCGATTGTCTCGAAGTCAGTGAAATTCCACCCCGGGTATTCAATCCGACCCATGTGAATCGCAACAAGGCGTTGTTTGAAGAGGCCTGCGAGCTGAGCGGACACGGTTGCAACGTTGACCTGACCGCGTTCTCGGCAGACTCGATCGATCAGGGTTGGTCAGCCGAGGAAGCGCTAGTACGATACCTGGACCAGGGCTGCGACGGCAGTAAATTAACCATCAGTTCGGATGGTGGCGGTTGTGCCCCGAGTTTCGATTCACAGGGAGAATTGCTTAAAATGGGATTCGCGAGCTGTTCGGCGATGGCGCAAAGTTTAAAGAATTTGCTCGATAGTGGCGTGCCTGAAGACAAGGTACTGCCCTGCATGACCAGCAATGTTGCGACCCTGTTAAGGTTGCGGCAGAAGGGTCGTATTGCGCAGGGACTCGATGCTGATCTGGTGGTACTGGATCAACATAATCAAGTCGAAGCTGTAATGGCCAGGGGAGCCTGGCATGTAAAAAATTCCGTGCAACTGCTGACCGGCCTGTTTGAAGAATAACTTTAAAGAGATTTTTAATGAGCCCATCTCCTCACCAACAAGATCAAACCCGCGGTTATGTCATACCGATTGGTGGTGCCGAGGAACGCACCGGATCAATGCGGGTGCTGCGGCGTTTCGCAAAGCTTTGCGGTGGGCGCAATGCTCAGATCGTGATTATTCCAACCGCATCGAGCCTGCCCGACACCGGCGAACGCTACATAGAAATCTTTACCAAGATCGGTGTCAGTAGAGCTATTTCGCTGCCCGTTTCCGAGCGCGCCGATGCCGACCGCAAAGAATATATTGAGCAATTCAACGGGGCCACCGGTATTTTCATGACCGGGGGCAACCAGTTGCGCCTGTCGACAATCCTGGGGGGCACCTTGATGGCGCAAAAAATAAGGCGCCTGAATGCTGCCGGCGTGCATGTTGCCGGTACCTCGGCTGGTGCCGCGATCATGCCTGAGCATATGATAGCCGGCGGTTCGATGGGGCTGTCACCGCAGGCCGATGGCGTCAATCTCGCCCCCGGATTGGGCCTCACCAACGCGGTTATTATCGATCAGCACTTCAGCCAGCGTGACCGGCTGGGACGGTTGCTGACCGCGGTTTCCTATAACCCGTTCCTGTTGGGCGTCGGCATCGACGAAGACACCGCGATCTTTATTCCCCCGGACCGGGTATTTGAAGTCGAGGGTAGCGGTAGCGTTACCATTATCGATCCAGAACACCTGAGCTACTCGTCCATGGATCGGGCCAAGAAAAATGAGTCACTCAGCCTGCTCGATCTCAAGTTGCATATATTGTCCAAAGGTTGTCGTTTCGATATACATGAACGTAAACCCTATCCACCAAAAAAACCGAGAGGCCGTAGATGAAAATTACCGCAACCAACGTCTATGTGGGACCCAGCATCTACGCCAATTTTCCGGTTATCCGCATGGTGCTCGATATTGGAGTGCTGGTGGACTGGCCATCGGTCAAATGTGGTGTGGATTTTACCGATGGGTTGCAGCAGGCGTTGCCTAGCCTGGTGGAACATGGATGCTCCTACCGCGAGCCGGGTGGATTTATTCGCCGCCTGACCGAGGATGAGGGAACCTGGATGGGTCATATCATGGAACACGTCGCGCTCGAGATCCAGAATATTGCCGGTTCCGGGGTCTCTTTCGGGCGTACCCGCACCACCGGTGAAACCGGCATGTACAACATGATCTATGCCTACAAGCAACGTGATGCGGGTATCGAGGCCGGACACCTGGCGTTACGCCTGTTGATGCACTTGTTACCCGAGCATCTGCAACAACAGGTCGAACATCCCATCGACCCGAATTTTAATTTCGAAAACGAACTCGAAGAGTTTGTCCGCCGGGCCCAGCGCCGCGAGTTTGGCCCCAGTACCCAGTCGCTGGTCGATGCCGCTGTGGAGCGTAATATACCGTGGTTGCGACTCAATGATTACAGCCTGGTCCAGTTCGGGCACGGCAAGTATCAGAAACGCATCCAGGCCACGGTGACCAGCGATACCGGCACCATTGCCACTTCGTTGGCAAGCGACAAGGAAGGTACCCATAGCCTGCTCAGAGACATGGGTCTACCGGTGCCGAAGCAGGCCATGTTCAGTAGTGAAGACGAGGCCGTCAGCGCCGTCAATCGCATGGGTTACCCGGTGGTCATTAAGCCGCTGGATGCCAACCATGGACGTGGCATCAGCATTAACCTGACCACCGACGAACAGGTGCGTGAAGCTTTCCATACCGCTAAACAACAGGGTAGATCGCGCTTCGTGCTGGCGGAAAGTTTTGTTACCGGTTATGACCATCGCATGCTGGTCGTCAACGGTGAGTTGGTCGCTGTTGCCAAACGCGTGCCGGGACACGTCGTCGGCGACGGTAAACAGTCGATCGCCGAGCTGGTCGACATCGTCAACTCGGATCCGCGTCGCGGCATCGGGCACGAGAAAGTACTCACCCGGCTTGAACTCGACGGCCAGGCAAAACGTTTGATGGAAGCTGCCGGCTACGATGAAAACACCGTGCTGCAGAAAGAGGAAGTATTCTTCCTGCGCTCTACCGCCAACCTTTCCACCGGCGGCACGGCCATTGATTTAACCGACGTCGTGCACCCCGATAACCGCGAAATGGCGGTGCGCGCGGTGCGCGCGGTCGGACTCGATATCGGCGGTGTCGATTTTATCACCGACGATATCACCCATTCCTTCAAGGATGTCGGTGGTGCCATAGTCGAAGTCAATGCCGGGCCCGGATTTCGGATGCACGTTGCACCGAGTGAAGGCGAGTCGCGCGACGTCGCCGGCAAGGTGCTCGACATGCTTTACCCGCCGGGTACACCGAGCCGAATTCCGGTGGCGGCAATAACCGGAACCAACGGTAAAACCACGACCACGCGAATGCTGACGCATATTATGAAAACCAGCGGTCATATCGTCGGTATGACCTCTACCGGTGGCATCCAGGTGGATGGTCGCGTAACCGTCAAGGGCGACATGACCGGCCCGCAATCGGCAAAAATTGTACTGCGCGATCCAACTATCGATTTTGCCGTACTGGAAACCGCGCGCGGTGGAATTTTGAGAGCGGGCCTGGGTTACAACGAATGCGACGTTGCCGCCTGTATTAATGTTACCGCTGATCATATGGGCCTGGGCGGCATCGAGACCCTGGAGCAGCTGGCGCGAGTCAAGGAGACCGTGGTGCGCGTTGCTAACGATACCGCGGTGCTCAATGCCGACGACAAGCTATGTCTCAAAATGGCGGACAATACCCGCGCCGATCACCTGTGTTACGTGACTATGGATCCAACCCATGGACTGGTGCGTGAGCATATCCGGGCTAATGGACGGGCCGTGGTGCTGGAGAAAGGCATCAACGGTGACATGATCACTATTTACGACAATGGCGCCCACATGCCGCTACTGTGGACACATCTGATACCCGCGACGATCGAGGGCAAGGCAATGCACAACGTGCAAAACGCGATGTTCGCGGCAGCCATGGCCTACAGCTTCGACAAGGACCTGGACGAAATCCGTAATGGCCTGCGTACCTTCGATACTTCATTCTTCCAGAGCCCGGGGCGGACCAATGTTTATAACGAGCATCCGTTCAAGGTCATCCTCGATTACGCGCACAATCCTGCAGGTTTTCGCGCCATGGCAGAGCTGGCTGGTCGACTCGACCCGTTGGGCAAACGCACCATCGTGTTTTCGATACCGGGTGACCGTCGCGATGAAGATATTCGTGAATCCTGCGAGGCCTGTCTGCCTGAATTCACCCATTTTGTGTGCAAGGCTGATTTGAATCGTCGTGGTCGTGGCCATGACGAGTTGCCTCAACTGGCGCGAGGTTATTTACTCGAACTGGGTGTCGACGATGCCAATATCACTGTTATTGCGG
Source organism: Gammaproteobacteria bacterium (assembly GCA_029288195.1). GTDB lineage: Bacteria > Pseudomonadota > Gammaproteobacteria. Next base: position 5,533 of record JARFPR010000357.1, read on the forward strand.
AAGAGCAGGCCGCGGTCGATCATGCCCTCAACACGGCCGAGGAAGGCGACCTCCTGGTTATTACTGCGGATGATCTGGCGGGTACCTGGAAACAGATCGTTAATCTCAATAGTGAAAAACGCGAAACCAAGGAAACCATTCCCGGCACCAAGGTGTTTCTGCCTGGAAAGGCAAAACGTTTTGTACTCGATCAGGACGAAGAATTGATCATCGATGAACGTGGTGTGCGTCTGGCGAGTAGCGAACCCGAAGACGCTGACTAGGATCGATCCGGGCCGAGCATGGAAATCCCCTCCCCTGATTCCAGTCGTTTGGTTGTCGATGGCAGCCGTCGGCTGACCGGTGCCTCGTTGATATGGAACGAGACCGGCGCGATTCTCGATGTGCTAATCCAGGATATGGACCAGGATGCGGTGCTCGACTGCTGGAATCGACAGCTTAACAGCGTCCTGGCAGAAGTGAACTGGAACAATCCAGAGCATACCCATCGGCGTTTTGAAAATGGATTCAACCTGCTGCTTGCGGCTCCGATCGATCAACTCTACAGCGCGGTGATGGTGCTTGAAACAGCCTGGTATTTCTGCGCCTGCGAGTTACTGGAGATCGAGGTCGAAGCGCAGAAGGTTTTGCTCGATGATATCCGCGAGCAAATGCAGATCGAAAAGAATAAGGCTTTAACCGGGCTTGAGGCTGCCGCCGCAGATCATGGCGTGGACCTGCTGTTCGATGACGATATCGTCTCAATCGGTCACGGTGTCGGTAGTGCCAGCTTCGTGGTCGACCAGATCCCGTCACCCGGGCAGATCAACTGGGCCTCGATTCATGACGTTCCTGTGGCATTGATAACCGGCACCAACGGTAAATCAACCAGTGTGCGTTTGCTCGACGGTATCGCCCGTTCGGCCGGGCAACAGTCGGGGGTGACGTCTACTGATTTTGTGCGCGTCGGTGATGACATTCTCGATCAGGGCGATTATTCCGGACCTGGCGGTGCGCGGCTGCTATTACGAGATCCGAGACTGGAGGTCGCCTTTCTTGAAATCGCACGTGGGGGTATCCTGCGCCGCGGATTAGCATTGCGACATGCACGTGCGGCATTGGTGACTAATGTTGCTAACGATCACCTGGGGCAGTACGGGGTAAATACGCTGGCAGCGCTGACCGAGGCCAAGTTTGTCGTCAGCAAAGCCCTGGCCGAAAACGGGGTACTGGTGGTAAATGCCGATGATGCACAAATCGTGGAATACCTCGCCGATAAACCACAACGGAATCTATGCTGGTTCAGCCTGGATAAATCAAATCCGCTGATCCAGCAACAGATCAACAATCGAGGACGTTGCTGCTTTGTCGATGATGACAGTATCGTTAATTTCGATGGCGACAGCCTGGAACAGGTCTGCAACATCAACGATGTCCCGATGACGCTCAATGGAGTTGCGCTGCATAACGTACGAAACGCCCTGGGAGCAACGGGCGTGGCCAGTGCAATGGATTATACCGTCGAACAGATTGGCGCGGGGCTGTGCCGTTTCAACAGTGATGAACGCGATAATCCGGGCCGATTAAACCATTTCAAACTTGCCAATGCGGCCCGCGTGATTGTTGATTTTGCGCATAATGCGCATAGTGTCGAAGCAGTCACTGCTACTGTTGGGCGGATGCCGGCGCGTGAAAAGTGGGCCTTGTTCGGGTCGGCCGGAGATCGTTCCGATGAAGAAATTGCCGCTATCGCCAGGGGAGTCTGTGCGATCAAACCGGATTATGTTGTGGTGGTGGAGGTTGAAGATTACCTACGCGGCCGGGCACCGGGTGAAGTCAGCGCAATTATGAAACACGCCTGCCTGCAAAGTGGCATGGCGGAAAATAAAATACATTTTGCCGAATCTCCACTCACGGGTGTCAAGCTTGCGATCGAGCGCATGCAGGCCGACGATCTGGGCATGTTTCTGGTTTTATCGGAGCGTGACCAGGTCATTGACTATATTAAAGCGCAATGATTGGTCGCGGGTTTACCATTACTGGCTTGCTGGCAACTCTGCTGTTGTCACTGTTCGGCTGTGCTGGTGGCCAATCGAAGCCGATTGATGGATTACAGACTGCGTGTATCGAACCGCGACCGCAGATCTGCACTATGGATTACACGCCTGTCTGCGCCGGGCTTGTAAGTGGTGAAGTGAAGACCTATTCCAATGGCTGTAGCGCTTGCGCTGATGTAAACGTGGTTTCGCATCGACCAGCAGCTTGCGAGTAAATTTTGCTTGTTGATATTAAGACGTCCGGACCAGGATAAAGTCGCCGCGGCCGACAACTAAATCGGCTATGAAAGGCCTGGGAGGGTGAACCACAGGGTGCAACCGTGGCCCGGGCCATCGGATTCTATCCATATCTCGCCGCCATGTACTTCGACAATGCGCTTCACCAGGGCTAACCCGACGCCGGTGCCATCCACATCCGGGCTGAGCCTTTCGAACAATTCAAACACGAGCTGGTGATATTCCGCCGATATCCCGACACCATTATCGCGTACGAAAAAACAGGTTCTGCCCGTTTCTTGCATGGCACCGACATGAATACGCGGTGCCGGTTGGTTGCCCATGAACTTGATCGAGTTCTCCAGTAAGTTCTGGTAGATCTCGGTCAACCTGGTCTTGTCACCGATGACATCGGGCATATCGTCGATCACGTATTCGACGCCAAGTTCAAGGCTCCTGGTCTCAAGCAACTGTGCTGCCTGCCTCGCTAATTCAGTCATGCTACAGGTTGCCTTCTCACCTACAACGCGACCAATGCGGCTCAGTTCGAGTAACTCTTCCAGCAGTTGCGCCATGGTATCAGCGGCGTGCTTTATCTTTTCCATATCTTCGGCGGCACTAGTGATATCCTGTGCTGCCAAATCCTTGTCAAGCAGTCCGAGAAACCCTTTTATTGTAACCAGGGGAGTTTTTAGATCATGAGACACGGTGTAAGCAAAACGCTCGAGTTCGGCATTCTTGTTTTCCAGTTCGGAAGCTACGCCTTTACGTTCCTGAATTTCCAGCTGTAATTGTCCGACCGTGTCGGCCAGTTCCCGGGTGCGTTCTTTCACGGTCACTTCGAGTGAGTCCTTTGCCTTCTGCAGGGTTTGCTCGAAGGTCTTTTTCTCGGTTATATCTTGCGACACTCCCAATGTCAGTTTAACGCGACCATTCTTCTTGACACGCGATATCGATCGCTCTCTTATCCAGACTACTTTCCCATCTGGATGGACAACTCGATATTCCGACTCGAAGTCTTCATCCCCGTTTTCGACCCAGTCTAAAATTTCTGATCTCAGGAGCTCACGATCTGCTTCGTGTATCGCTGCGAGATTGTCCTCGCAGGATTCGACATATTGCATATAGTCTTCGACTGTGCGCCCGTGAATACGAGCGAATCCTGGGCTTATGTACAGGTACTTATCGATTTCCTCATCGTTGATAAAGTATCCGATATCGGTTATTGCCTCGACCTGGCGGGCCAGTTCCTGGGAGTTCTCTAGTTCGTGTTCATGAACTACCCGCTCGGTAATATCCTGTATGATTCCGAATGCGTCGGTGACTTCATCATTTTCATCAAATTTCAACAGCCCCACTTCGCGCAGCCAGCGAGTCTCTCCATCATTACGTATGATGCGATATTCAACGGTGTAGTTTCCGGTTTCACGCTGTGAATAGTAAGCCTCGAGATACTTGTCACGATCTTCAGTATGGACCTGAGCCATACTATCTTCCCAGTTGCTCTGCAGTTTTATTATTTCTTCAACACTGGTATTGAAGATACGTGCATATCCCTGCGAGCAGGATATTAGTCGATTATTGTGGTAGTCCCACTGGCAATGACCCATCTGCGCAACCAGTTCGGTGGCGTCGAGCAATTCACGCTGTTCCAGTAGTTTTTCAAACTCGGCTTCGTCTATGACGTGCTTTATGAAGCTTTCAGGTATCGAGGACATGTTTGAATACCTGGTTAGTAGCGTGCCGGGGTAGTTAGTTCAATGGCTTCCATTCGGGCGGGTTTATACCTCTTCTTAATGACTCCTGTGAGTATATATTGAAGAGTCGGCTTTTTACCGGGAATTTTATCTGACCCTAAAAACTGGTTTTTGTTTGCAGCAGCGGATTTGATCAGATTTTTGTATTACGCAAACGCAATGCGTTACCGATCACCGATACCGAGCTTAGGCTCATCGCACCCGCTGCAATCATGGGTGATAATAATAACCCGAAGATCGGGTACAACAGGCCCGCCGCGATAGGTACACCCAGTGAGTTATAAACAAAGGCGAAGAACAGGTTCTGACGAATATTACGCATGGTCGCCCGGCTCAGGCGACGCGCACGCACGATCCCTCGCAGGTCTCCCTTGACCAGTGTGATACCCGCGCTTTCCATGGCGACATCGGTGCCGGTGCCCATGGCGATACCGACCTGGGCCTGCGCCAGCGCAGGGGCATCATTGATGCCATCGCCGGCCATGGCAACAACACGCCCCTCGGATTGCAGTTGCCTGACGATTTCCGCTTTTTGATCCGGCATAACTTCCGCTTCGACCCGGTCAATACCGAGATTGCCCGCTACCGCGTTGGCGGTAGCCTGATTATCGCCGGTTAACATCACGATTTTGACGCCCTCAGCGTGCAAATCCCGAATTGCTTCCGGTGTGGATTTTTTAATCGGGTCGGCCACGCTGATCAATCCTGCCGCGTTACCATCAATGGCGACAAACATTACCGTCTGACCTAGTGCGCGGTCGGTCTCGGCCACCATCAACAAACTCTCGGTCGCAATCGACAGGGATTCCAGTAAACCGGGGTTACCCAGGGCGATTGAGTGTCCATCGATGCTGCCGGTGACACCCCGGCCGGTAATCGATGAAAAGTTTTCGGTAACCTTGAGATCGATGTTTCTATCAACTGCTCCACGTACAATAGCCTCTGCGAGCGGATGCTCACTGGCACGCTCCAGGCTGGCGGCGAGTTGCAGCAGGCTGTCTTCGTCGAATCCGTCGTTGGCATGAACCGAGACCAGGCGTGGCTGACCCTCGGTTAAGGTGCCGGTTTTATCCACTACCAGCGTGTCGATCTTTTCCATGACCTCCAACGCCTCGGCGTTCTTGATCAATACCCCGAGTGTTGCACCCATGCCCGTACCCACCATGATTGACATAGGCGTGGCCAGGCCGAGCGCACAGGGACAGGCAATAATCAGTACCGCGACCGCATTTATGATCGCATAGGTGAGTCTTGGTTCGGGTCCGACCAGGCCCCAGACTATCATGGTCATGATTGCAACCAGCACCACGGTCGGTACGAAATATCCCGCGACGACATCTGCAAGTTTCTGGATCGGTGCACGTGAACGTTGCGCTTCGCTGACCATGCTGACAATTTGTGCAAGCAGCGTTTCGGCACCCACCTTTTCGGCACGCATCAACAGGCTGCCGGTGCCGTTCACGGTTGCCCCAATCAGGGTATCCCCATCATTTTTTTCTACCGGTATGGACTCGCCGGTCACCATTGATTCATCCACGGCACTATTACCACGGGTAACTATGCCATCGACAGGAATCTTTTCCCCGGGTCTGACACGTAAAATATCACCGGGTTTAACCAGCTCCAGGGCAATATCTTCTTCCCGCCCATCGTCGCGTACAATTCTGGCCGTGTTCGGGGTGAGCCCCAGCAACAGCTTGATCGCGGCATTGGTCTGGCTGCGTGCACGCAACTCGAGCACCTGGCCCAGCAGGACCAGGGTGGTGATCACGGCCGCGGCCTCGAAATACACGGCCACGGTTCCGCCGGAATGTAACATATCGAGCGGGAATATGCCGGGCAGCAACAAGGCTATCACGCTGTAACTCCAGGCCACCCCGACACCGATTGCAATCAGCGTAAACATGTTGAAATTGCGGGTTTTCAGCGACATCCAGCCACGTTCGAAAAATGGTCGGCCACACCACAGCACGACCGGGGTCGCGAGTATGAACTGTGCCCATTGTATCGTCTTCATTGACAGGCCCCGTGGCAGTAATGAAGGCGCAAGATCGGCCGTCATCGCCAGCACAAATACGGGCAATGCGAGCGCCAGGCCGATCCAGAAACGCCGGCTCATATCGATTAATTCTTCGTTCCTCTCTTCAACTGCGACACTGCGGGATTCGAGTGCCATGCCGCATTTAGGACAGCTACCCGGATGGTCCTGTACGACTTCGGGATGCATTGGGCAGGTATACTCGATCCGGGTGGATGGCAAGGGGGCGCCAGCGGGTTCGAGTGCCATGCCACAGATCGGGCAACTACCAGGATGGTCTTGCTCGATCTCGGGATCCATCGGGCAGATGTATAGCGCTCCAGCTACCGGTGCCTCCATTGCGGCCAGTTTCTGAGCCTCGCCGCTCAGGTATTGGGCCGGCTGCGCGCTAAATTTTTGCGCGCAGCCCTGGCAGCAGAAAAAGTATTCGGTGCCGTCAAACTGGAATGAGAATTTGCTTTCGGTTGACACTTTCATGCCGCAAACCGGGTCAGTCAGTTGCTCGGGATCATGGTTATCGACAGGGTCTTGCATCGTTTGCACTATATTGAAACCAGTAAATAATATCATTATAAAGTCTGTAGTAACTACAGGCACAAGGATGAAATCAAGGTGTAAGCTTGTGCGCATAAATTTCGTACCTGGTTTATTCCGATAAGCGAAACAGGTTTGATTCCGGTAAAAAAAACCCGCCGAAGCGGGGTAAAAAAGAGGTAGTGTTGAGAACAGCCCGGGCGGGCCGTTCGCGGAAGATCTAGCGTTGTACGATCAGGCGATCCATGCGTTCCAGGTCGTTTATCACGCCCCAGGTACCGCCGGCC
>JARFPR010000372.1 GCA_029288195.1 Gammaproteobacteria bacterium
GCAACAATTCCCGAAGCGAGCAAGGTCTTGAGATTCTGATCCAGTGTCTGCATACCGACGTTCTGGCCGGTTTGAATCGCCGAGTACATCTGCGCGATTTTATCTTCACGAATCAGGTTACGAATCGCCGGTGTTCCGATCATGATTTCGTGTGCCGCCACGCGTCCACCACCAATTTTTTTCATCAGCGTTTGCGAAATAACCGCCTTTAACGATTCAGACAACATCGAGCGCACCATGGCTTTTTCTGCCGCAGGGAAAACATCGACGATACGGTCTATCGTCTTGGCCGCCGAACTGGTGTGCAGGGTACCAAAAACCAGGTGCCCCGTTTCAGCAGCAGAGAGCGCCAGTCGAATGGTTTCGAGGTCACGCATCTCGCCCACCAGGATGGTATCCGGGTCTTCACGCAATGCCGATCTCAAAGCTTCGTTAAAACCGAGGGTGTCACGATGAACCTCGCGCTGGTTAACCAGGCATTTTTTGCTCTCGTGTACAAATTCAATCGGATCTTCCACGGTCAGGATATGCCCGTATTCACTATCATTCTTGTAATCTACCATTCCCGCGAGCGTGGTTGATTTCCCGGACCCGGTCGGCCCGGTCACCAAAACAATACCGCGCGGGTACTCGGAAATTTCCTGGAAAATTTTCGGCGCATCCAAATCCTCCAAACTCAGGATTTTCGACGGGATGGTCCGAAATACGCCACCGGCCCCACGGTTATGGTTAAAGGCGTTAACACGAAAGCGGGCCAGGCCCGGAATTTCGAATGAAAAGTCAGTCTCCAGGAATTCCTCGTAATCCTTACGCTGCTTGTCACTCATGATGTCATAAATCATGTCGTGCACTTGCTTGTGATCCATTTCCGGAACATTGATACGACGAATGTCACCATCGACACGAATCATCGGCGGCAATCCCGCTGACAGGTGTAAATCAGAGGCGCCTTGCTTAACGCCAAATGCCAGGAGTTGAGCTATATCCATGGGGTTTCCTTTATCGGTTTACAGGTATTATAGAATTCATGACAGGTTTTGTTTTTAGCCTACAGGCAAACGGTTATAATCAGCGCGCTCGCTGCAGCTTTGTGTTAACAGATAACTATAGCAAAACATATGAATAACATGAGAAAAAATCTAAATCGTGTGCGCGAGCAGATAGTAGAGGCTGCGTCTGCCTGTAAACGCGAAGCAGATTCCATTTTGCTGCTCGCGGTAAGCAAGAAAAAACCCGCCAGTGATATTCGCCAGGCATGGGAACTCGGGCAAAGAGATTTCGGTGAAAATTACCTGCAGGAAGCTTTGCAGAAAATGGAGGAACTCAAAGACCTGGACATTAGCTGGCATTTTATAGGCGCGATCCAATCTAACAAGACGCGCAATATAGCCGAAGCTTTCGATTGGGCACATTGTATCGATCGAGCCAAAATTGCCAGGCGCCTGAGCGAACAACGTCCTGCAGAACTGGGGCCACTAAACGTCTGTATTCAAGTCAATATCGATCACGAATCCAGCAAGGCCGGGATCGAACTGGCCGAGTTGCCCGAACTCGCGCACGCAATTCACCAACTACCCGGAATTCGATTGCGCGGACTAATGACTATTCCGGCGCCGCAGGAATCATTCAACTTGCAGCGCGCCGCCTTTGCAAAATTAGCCGATGCACTTGAGTCATTGCGGCAACAGGGAATCGACTGTGATACCTTGTCGATGGGAATGACGCAGGACATGGAAGCCGCGATTGCAGAAGGCTCAACGC
>JARFPR010000416.1 GCA_029288195.1 Gammaproteobacteria bacterium
CCCCCCCCCCCCCCCCCCCCCCCCCCCCCCCCCCCCCCCCCCCCCCCCCCCCCCCCCCCCCCCCCGCCCTCTCCCCCTCGACTCCTTCGTCGGCAGCGTCAGATGTGTATAAGAGACAGGGTCGGATGTGCCTGGTTGACCAGCGTATGTGTTTTTCCAGGGAAGCGTTTCTTCGCGTGGGCGCTGCTGCTACCGCTGGCTTTTCCTGCTTACATAATCGCCTATACCTATACCGGGATGTTCGACTATGCAGGCCCGGTGCAAACCTGGATCAGGGACACGACCGGCTGGGGATTGCACGATTACTTTTTTCCCGAGGTGCGTTCGCTGGGTGGTGCGGTAACGATGTTTTCGCTGGTGCTTTATCCCTATGTCTACCTGCTCTCGCGTGCCGCATTTCTCGAGCAGTCAGTTTGCGTGCTGGAAGTGAGCCGGACCCTGGGCTGTTCGGTCTGGTCAAGTTTTTACCGGGTTGCGTTGCCGCTGGCCCGGCCTGCCATTGTCGCGGGTTTGTCGCTGGCCCTGATGGAAACCCTGGCCGATTACGGTGCGGTTTCCTATTTCGGACTAGGCGTTTTTACGACCGGAATTTTTCGCACCTGGTTCGGGCTTGGTGATGGTACCGCGGCGGCTAAGCTAGCCGCCATCCTGCTAATGTTTGTATTCGTGCTTGTCGTCATCGAGCGCTGGTCACGCAAACAATCCCGCTATCATCATACTTCGAATCGCTACAGTGCCTTACCCCAGTATCGGCTCGTTGGGATTCATGCCGGCCTCGCGTTTTGCGCCTGTTTTATCCCGTTACTGCTGGGTTTTCTGTTGCCAGCCTACCAGCTTGCCACCTGGGCATTGGAAACCTACGCGTACATGATCGATATCTCCTTCGTAAAACTCACCCTGCACTCCATCAGCCTCGCCTTAGGCGCCGCGGCGCTCGCGGTTGTGCTTGCACTTTTCCTGGCTTACGGTAAGCGGCTGTTCAGTAGCAATACGGTTGCGACATCGATTCGCGTGGTCGCAACCGGTTATGCAATACCCGGTACCGTGGTTGCCGTTGGTGTCATCATTCCGTTTGCGTGGATCGACAACAGCCTCGACAGCGTAATGCGCGAGCATTTTGGATATTCCACTGGGTTACTGTTAAGTGGTAGCCTGTTTGCGGTGATGTTTGCCTACATGGTGCGTTTTCTCGCGGTATCGATTCAATCGGTTGAATCGGGACTGGGCAAGATTAAACTGTCGATGGACGATGCCGCACGTTCGTTGGCGTACACGCCCGTTGAAATACTGATGAAGGTCCATTTACCCCTGATGAAAGGAACCGTGCTGACGGCATTTCTGATCGTATTTGTCGATGTCATGAAAGAACTGCCGGCGACGCTGATACTACGCCCCTTCAATTTCAACACGCTTGCGGTACGAGCATTCGAACTTGCGTCGGATGAGCGCCTGGCCGACTCGTCTACCGCGGCCTTGATGATAGTGGTCGTGGGCCTGGTGCCTGTTATCCTGTTAAGCCATAGTATTAGCACTTCACGAGTTGGCTCATGACATCCCATTTGGAGGTCGAGAAACTGGATGCCGGATATGAAGATCTGCAGGTCTTGAACCAGGTTAGCTTTTCGCTGAAACCGGGCGAAATTGGATGCATGCTGGGGCCTAGTGGTTGCGGTAAAACGACGGTTTTACGCGCTATCGCGGGTTTTGAACCGGCCTGGCGCGGGCGCATCCTGATAGACGATATTGAAGTCAGTTCCAGGAAAATTTATCAGCCCCCCGAAAAACGTAATATCGGTATGGTGTTCCAGGATTTTGCTCTGTTCCCGCATCTAAGGGTTGAAGACAACGTGCGTTTCGGGTTGAAGGGTTTAAGCAGACAGGAACAGCAGACTCGCATTCAGGAAATGCTTGCGATCGTTGGCATGCCAGCCTATGCACACGCCTATCCACACCAGCTCTCAGGCGGGCAGCAACAGCGAGTTGCGTTGGCGCGTGCGCTGGCTCCTCGTCCCAGCATCCTGTTGCTGGATGAGCCATTTTCCAACATGGATGTGGAACTGCGTGAACAACTGGCGCGCGAGGTCAGAAGTATCCTTAAACAGGAGAACAATACCGCGATACTGGTAACCCACGATCAAAACGAAGCCTTTGCGATGGCTGACCAGATCTGCGTCATGAACGAAGGCAGCATCCTGCAGCAGGGCAGTGGTTATGACCTTTATCACCGGCCAGCCAATCGATTCGTGGCAGATTTTATCGGGCAGGGGGTCATTATTCCGGCGACGGTGGAGAGCGCGAATTCCGTCAAGACTCCGCTGGGTGTTATTAAAGGTGACGACAGAATTGATGCTGAACCCGGTTCGATGGTAGATGTGTTAATTCGCCCTGACGATGTTGTCCACGATGACGAGTCCGATGATTCGGCAATTGTTGTCGAAAAGGCGTTTCGGGGTGCTGATTTCCTGTATTTTTTACGAATGGATAGTGGAATTGAGGTCATGTGCCTTGCACCGAGCCACCATAACCATAAAATTAACGAACGCATCGGGATCCGGCTCAATGTTGACCACCTGGTCACCTTTTCCCGCAACTAGAACTGAATTCGAAGCTCGAGTTTAAATGATCAGCAAAATACTCGTTACCCTGGCGGTAATCGTCGCATGCATGTGGATGCTAGCGGCACGTGCAAAACCGGAACTCAGGAAGATTGCAAATCCCGCTGCCGAACGCAGGAATAAACACCTGCGCAATGCGGCGATCGGGTTCATGATTATCATGTCCATTGCTGCCGGTGTGATGATATATCTCGAGTTCGATGAGCGAACGGCGGTTGTTACCGTGCACGTCATCAACACCCAATCAGGTGCCAAGAAGTCTTACCGGGTTATGAAAGACGATATCCACAGCGATGGTTTTACCACGCTTGAAGGACTGCAGGTCTTCGTTGCGGGTATCGAACGCATCGAAATCGAAACCCGCTAGATCGACTGCCGGGAATTAAATCCGGTCCTTTATCGCTTCCATAACGCTGTCGATATCAGACCCGGGTACACTGACCAGCAGGCCCTCATCACGGTAAAACGCGACCAGTGGAGCGGTCAGTTCGTTGTATACCTGCAGGCGATTTTCGATCGCTTCTTCGGTTTCATCATCGCGCTGTACGATCTGGCTACCGCAGACATCGCAGACACCCTCGACCGTTGGCGGCTTGGATTTAACATTGTAAATCTCTCCGCAGTTGGTGCAAGTTCGACGCGTAGTCAAGCGGTCGATAATGACGTCGCGGGGTATGTCCAACTCAAGTGCGCAGTCGAG
>JARFPR010000477.1 GCA_029288195.1 Gammaproteobacteria bacterium
CATCATCGGTAGCCACTCTGCTACCTCGTTCCCTGGCTGCGGTATGCGTTATCCTGTTTTTATCCGGCTGTAGCCTGTTGGGTATTCGTAGTGCCGAAGAGGCGAATTACTCCGTTCTCGAGAATCAGGATCAGTTTGAGGTTCGTGAATACGAAGCACTGGTAATCGCCGAAACCATGGTTGACGCAAGTTTTGACGAAGCCGGCAATATCGCTTTCAAGCGCCTGTTTGGCTATATCTCGGGTGATAATGTAGCAGCCGCGGAGATTGCGATGACGGCACCCGTGATGGCCCTCGATGAAAACAGATCCAGCGGCGAGAAAATTTCGATGACCGCACCCGTGACAGGCCAGAAATCTGTACTCGGCTGGCGTTTTGCATTTGTGTTACCGACAGATTATACGCTTGAGACAGCGCCGGCACCCAGCAACACCGACGTTAGCCTGGCACTGGTTCCCGCCAGGAAAGTCGCGGTAATGCGATACTCGGGGTCCTGGAGCGAAACGAGCTATGAGACAAACTTGAAAATACTCGAGGAATGGATGCGTCAAAACCAACTCGAATCCGATTCCCTACCCCGCGTCGCGGGCTATGATCCACCCTGGACACTGCCCTTTCTGCGTCGCAACGAGATCATGATCGACGTCAAATCCTGACACATTGAGCCTGCGTTCACCTGACCGTTATTTACGGTGGATAAATAAACAAAAACCACTCGCTCCATCGCTGTTTCATTTGGGCGTTTATCCCAACTTGAGTACAATTAGTGGCGTGACGCTGCCAACGCAAACAGGCTGTGTGCAGATTTCGCTTTTATGAACCAGACAGACACTAAACTTAAAACACACACACCAATGATGCAGCAATTCCTGCGCATCAAGGCGGATCATCCCGATACCCTGCTTTTTTATCGCATGGGTGATTTTTACGAATTGTTTTACGAGGATGCGCGCAAGGCGGCCCGGTTGCTCGATATCACCCTGACCAGGCGAGGTCAATCCTCCGGGGAACCCATACCGATGTGCGGCGTGCCCTACCACGCGGTCGAAAGCTACCTCGGTAAACTGGTCAGAAAGGGCGAGTCGGTCGCAATCTGCGAGCAGATCGGCGATCCGGCCAACAGCAAGGGACCGGTAGAACGCAAGGTGGTGCGCGTGGTAACCCCGGGCACCTTAACCGACGAGGCGCTATTGCAGGATCGTCGTGAAAACCTGCTGTGCTGTATCTACCGGCAACAAGCAGGCTGGGGACTCGCGGCGCTCGAAATCAGTTCGGGTCGTTTTAGCTTGAGCGAACTCGATAGCGATGAATTACTGGCCAGTGAAATCGCACGACTCAATCCCGCTGAAATTATATTTTGTGAAGATCAGGACCTGCCCCTCGATTCGACCTACACGCAACATGCCCATGCCATGCCACCCTGGTATTTTGAACTCGACACAGCAACACGATTGCTATGCGAACAATATCGCACGGCCAGCCTGCAGGGATTTGGCGTCGCCGAGTCAAAACTTGCAGTCAGTGCTGCCGGTTGCCTGTTGCAGTATGTTAACGACACACTCAAGACCGAGGTTAATCATCTGCAGCCTTTGCACTACGAGGCGATCAGCGATTCGCTACTGATCGATGCCAATAGCCGCCGTAACCTGGAGCTGACCCGCTCATTCAATGAACAGTCGCCACAAAATAGCCTGCTAAGTATCATTAATTTCTGCAGTACGGCGATGGGACACCGCGAGTTGACCCGTTGGATTCAGAAACCGTTGCGTGACCAGGATCGTGTGCGACAACGCCATCACGCCGTATCGAGCCTGCTCGACAACCACAGGTTTGAAACCCTGCGCGATAGCCTCGTCGAAATCGGTGATATCGAACGTATTCTGGCGCGGGTAGCGCTACTGTCGGCACGACCGCGAGATCTGTCAACCCTCGCCTCAACCTTGCAGACCCTGCCAGCACTGCAGCAACTGCTGGCGAAACTCGACAGCCCGCTGCTGCAGGAACTGTCAACAGACATCGGCACCCACCCCGAAGTAGTGGCGCTACTCGATGCCGCGGTTATCGAAGAGCCGCCGATGTTGATTCGCGACGGCGGTGTCATTAAAACCGGGTTTGATCCAGAGCTTGACGAGTTGCGGGCACTCAGCGCCAATGCCGATCAATTCCTGCTCGACCTGGAATCGCAGGAACAGCAGAAGACCGGGATCAACTCGCTCAAGGTGGCCTATAACCGGGTGCATGGATTTTATATCGAGGTCAGCAAGACGCAGAGCAATGGCGTACCCGACGAATACGTACGCCGGCAAACACTGAAAGCAGTCGAGCGCTATATCACGCCCGAGCTCAAGGCATTCGAGGACAAGGTGCTTAGCGCACGCGAACGCGCACTCACGCGTGAAAAATACCTTTATGAAGCCCTGTTAAAACAACTCGGAGATAACCTGCCGCAACTGCAGCAGTGTGCACTGGCGCTGGCGCAGCTTGATGTGCTGAACTGTTTCGCGGATGGCGCGAATGTCAACGACTGGAGCGAACCTGGGCTCACCAGCGATCGCTTGCTTGAAATCGAGGCGGGCCGACACCCGGTGGTCGAAAAAGTACTCGATCAGGCATTCATCGCCAACGACTTACATCTCGATAATGATTGCAGCATGCTGTTGATTACCGGCCCCAACATGGGCGGTAAATCGACCTACATGCGCCAGACCGCATTAATCGTAATCCTGGCTTACATGGGTAGCTATGTGCCCGCACGCAGGGCACTACTCGGCCCGATCGACCAGGTGTTTACCCGTATCGGCGCCAGCGATGACCTGTCCAGCGGGCGCTCGACATTTATGGT
>JARFPR010000200.1 GCA_029288195.1 Gammaproteobacteria bacterium
GGTGCAAAAATCAATTCATCTTCGGAGTGTTTCAAATGATGCAGAAAGTCACGATAAAAAACCGTCTTGCCCTGTTTATGGAAACCGATGGCCGAGTAAAACGATTCTTTACTTCGGGTTGGCATCAGCCGTCGCAGAAAAGTCACGATGGATGAAGGTACCGGATGATCGACCATGAAGTAGACATAGGAAAATTCGAACAGTCGATTCAGCCCCTGGGTGCCAATGATAACTGCGTCGGCGTAAATTGATCCCTCTCCGCTGTGAAGTAGCGGGATGGCAAATGGGATATCCTTGTTCGAATTGATTGCGCGGCCGACGATGTAGGCTGCCTTGTTGCGATAGAACACGCTGCTGATGACCTGGAACTGGAAGTTCAGATGCGCCCGACGCGGGCGGGTAAAGGTATACTTGATCAATGCGTGGATAATGTTACGCACGTCGCGATCGATGTTTTCGAAGGGCAGGCTGAAACCGCTATCGAGCAGTACCTGTTTTATCGATAGCCGGAACCCACGCTTGGCCGGGTAATAGACATGATAGGAAGGTTTTATGGAATCGATATGCTCGGTAGAGACTGCGCTGCGCACGAAAATATAGTCGTTGCCGAAATAATCTCGATGAAACAGGGCGCAAAACACCGAATTGTAGAATGTTTCGGCCAGTTCCGGTTGCAAGTGGTTACCGATCAATAACACGTACTCGCGCTTGACATCAAACCACAGCTGGCTGTCGAAAGGTTCCAGGTCAAACAGTTTCTGTAAATCACCGATCGAATCCTTAACGCGAATATCGTAATACAGGATACGTTCTCTCGAGGCCTTGCGTTCGGCCTCCCAGTCTGCGTTTTCGAAGCGCTCCCTGGCGCCCCGGGTAATGTCACTGAAAATAGTAAAATGCCGATCAAATCCAGTCAGGATCGTGGTCGCGATCTGTGTTGACAAACCTTTGATCGAGTTATCCATCAGAAAACTCCAGGTAATTCATGACTTGCGTGACGGAATCTCAAGGCGTTGCCTTCTTTCCCACAGGTTTTTGCGACTGATACCCAGCATGCGCGCGAGTTCGGTCTCGTTATACTGGGCCTGGTACTTTTTAACAAAGCTGACGAAGTAATCATCCAGCGACAGCCGATTTTCGAGTTCGTATAACGGAAGCTGTTGATCGGTTTCAAGATTGTTCAATGCCAGGTCCTCGGCTTCGATACTGCCGTCATGGTTCAGGATTACGGCACGCTCGACAACATTTTCCATTTCACGCACGTTGCCGGGCCACGGGTAGTGCAGCATTTGCTGGTAGGCCTCCTCGTCAAATGACATAGACTTGCGATGGGTGCGCTGGACCATCCGGGTTAGAATCGTGTCAGCCAGCAGCCTGATATCACTGCCGCGTTCCCGCAGTGGCGGTAAATTGATCTCGAATACGTTGAGTCGATAGTAAAGATCCTTACGAAAGGTTTGATTGTCCACCATTTGCGCCAGGTTTTTGTGAGTAGCGGCCAGGATCCGTGCCTCTACTTTGATAGTCTTGTTTGATCCCACGCGCCTTATTTCACTATCCTGCAACACACCCAGCAGGCGTGCTTGCGCATCCAGCGATAACTCGCCGATTTCGTCGAGGAACAGGGTGGCGCCGTTAGCAATCTCGATCAGGCCTTTTTTGGTTTGCAGGGCGCCGGTAAAGGCCCCTCGTTCATGACCAAATAGTTCTGATTCAATTTGATCTTCGGCAAAAGCAGCACAATTGACACTGACCAGGGAATGTTTACGCAGCTTGCTTTGCGAATGTATTGCGCGCGCCACCAGTTCCTTCCCGGTCCCGGTTTCGCCGACAATAAGCACGGTGGTATCGGTAGTTGCAACCCGCCTTACACGGTCCAGGACTTCCAGCATCGGCTCGCAGTGGGCAACCATGCCGTCGATGGGATAATTCCGGGCAACTTCTTTTTGCAGCAGTGTGTTTTGCTGTTCGACGTTCGCCTTGTCGAGAATACGCTTCACCGTCATGATCATTTCATCATGATTGAAAGGCTTGGAAATGTAATCTACAGCGCCTTGCTTCATCGCCTCGACCGCCGACTGGACTGTTGAATAACTGGTCATAATCAGCACCGGCGTCGGTGCTGCGCGGGAAATTAGCTCGGTGCCCGGCTCCCCTGGCAAACGCAAATCCGAGATAATCAGATCATACATATTAATGGAGTTTTCTTCCGCTTCGGCAACCGAAGCGACCCCGGTGGCGTCATGACCCTGCCGTTGCAACAGGCGCAGCAGGCTCTCCTGGATGATCGGTTCATCTTCAACGACGAGAATATTGCTCATGCCTGGGCTGCCATTGCCGCATCGGCAGCAGGAAGGGTAATGTCAAATCGGCAGCCGGCCATCGGTTTGCTGGTAACTGAAATCGTACCCCCGTGTTCCTTGACGATATTATAGGTCAGCGACAAACCCAGGCCGGTGCCTTCACCCACTGTTTTAGTGGTAAAGAAAGGTTCGAAAATTTTTGGCAAATGCTCTTCGGCGATACCTTTGCCCTGATCTTTAACCGATATTAAAACCTGGCCCCCCCTGATTTCGGATTCGATGGTTACGATCTGGCCCGGGTTTGACGCGTCGGTAGCATTGGTAAGCAGGTTAACAAAAACCTGAACCAGTTTTTGCGCATAGCCCTTAACCATCAAGCCGGATTCGCATTGGTTCTGGTAGTGCATTTGCTTGCCGGCCTGGCTCAGTGATACCAGGTTGATCGCTTCCTCAACGATCTGGTGCAGATCGAATTTTTCAGCAGGGGATTCATCGGGAGCTCCGGCGCGACTGTAATTGGAGAGTGATCCAACGATGCGTGAAATTCGGTCGGTTTGGGTCAGGATCTGGTTCAGACCCTCGCGCACCTGCTCGGAATGGTCGAGTTCGGAGCGCAGATCCTGGGCCAGGCAGGCAATGCCGGTAACAGGATTACCGATCTCGTGGGCGACACCCGATGCGAGCTGACCGATCGAAGCCAGGCGTTCGCTATGGGTTAATTTTTCTTCGAGCAGGTAGCGTTCGCTATTGTCTTCGATGAGGATTGCGATACCGCTATCGGCCTCCTGTTCCCGGCTTACGACTGCCTTGAACAGGTTCAGGACCCGAATCTGGTTGTTGACTGGAAGCTTGAGTTTACTGAACAGGAACTGATCGCTGGCCTTGAACTCGGCCAACAACTCCCCCCATGGCTCCTCGAGCTGAAGAATCGAGTTGCCGATAGCGTCGCCCCGCTTGATCCCGGTTATTTTACTCAACTCTTTGTTCCAGCTGAGGATAATGCCCGCGTTATCGATAGATACAACGCCCAGCGGCAGGTCCTGTAGCACCTGTAAATGAAATCGCCTGAGCGCGTCGAGCTCACTTGAGACCCCGCGCAAGCGACTACGTGTTTGCTCCTGGTTATGTCCAACAAACTGGATGGTATTGGCAAGCGCCGACTGGGTCGCGCGATTAATTTGCAGGTGCTCGTTGACGATCATGCGTGAAAGCACAGGGCCTACCAGTCCTGACAGGTTACGATCTATCTGCCCACGCAACCGGGTAAGGTCGGTTTGATTAATCTCGCCAGGCACCAGTGCGAGATCGGCGAGGGCGCGATCGACCTCGTTATGGGCAATATCCTGGCCGATGATAGCGGCCAACTGCTGCTCGAACTCGGCGATCGAAGTAGCCTTTACCGAACCCTGGGGTATGAGGAAGCTTTCGCGACTGCAAGCCTCCGCGACCTCTCGCTCTTCCTGTGACTGGCGACTCAACAACGACACGATAACGAAGGTCAGACTATTGAACAGCAGTGACCACAATGCCGCGTCGGTGGTGCTCATGGCGATTTCGGGAATGGTAAAAAAAGGCGTTTCGATAATGCCGGCTCGTTCAAACAACGGCACGAACAGGGTGAATGCCCAAATTGTGGCACCGACAATCAAGCCACTGACAAAACCATTGCGGTTAGCGCGCGGCCAGTAAAGCAGCCCGACTACTCCGGGCAGGCATTGTGCGACCGCGACAAATGATATCAGGCCGAGCCCGGCGAGCCCGGGATTTTGTGTCTGCACCAGGTAAAAAATATACCCAATACCGACAATCGACATAATTACAAAGCGACGCCCCCAAATCAGCCATTCATATATGTTGCTTCCCCTGGACAGCTTGGGAGGAAAACTTGCCGGCAGCACAAAATTATTCATACACATCGATGCCAGTGCCAGCGTGGTAACAATGATCATCGCGCTGGCCGCGGAAAGTCCACCCATAAAGGTCAGGATCGGCAATACCGAGGAACCGCTTTCAAGGGTAATACCGAGTACGAAAAAATCGGCCGGTATGTCGAGCCGGAGCGATTGCCCTGCCCACAGAATCGGTGGAATCGACAGGTTAAGTAACAACAGGAACAGTGGAAAAGCCCAGCTCGCTGTTTCGATATTCTTGTGCTTGATACTTTCCACAAAAATCATGTGAAACTGGCGTGGCAGTAAAAAGGCCGCAGCAAAAGACAGCAGCATCAGCGTCGCCCAGGGACCCTCCTGTACCGGTGCAAACAGTGCCGCATTGGCTTCCGGATGCTGATCCAGGTACTGGTTGAGTTCGCCGAATCCGCCGAATATGCCAAAAATTGCGAACAACCCGACACTCAGCAGGGTAACCAGCTTAACCAGGGACTCGAACGCGATCGCGACCACCAGTCCACGGTGTTTTTCGCGCAATGATATATGGCGGGTACCAAACAGGATCGAAAATAAACCCACCGTAATACAGAACATCAATGCGATTAAATGTTGCTCAGTTTCGTTGGTCATGATCTGCAGCGTGTTGGTGACCGCCTGGATTTGCAGTGATATGTAGGGCAGGGTGCCGGCCAGCACCAGCAGCGTCACTACGACCCCGGCCAACTGGCTGTGATAGCGAAAAGCAAACAGGTCTGCCAGCGACGCCAGGCGATAGGTCTCCGTGATCTTGAGTATCGGCCGCAGCAGTATTGGTGATGCGAGGAAGGCCAGCGTGGTGCCGAGATATATCGTCAGAAAGTTAAACCCTTCTTTCTCGGCAAACCCGACGCTACCGTAAAAGCTCCACGAGGTTGCGTATACGCCTATGGAAAGCGAGTAAACCAGGGGGTGACTGGCCAGTGATTCGGGTATCCAACCACGGTCGGTGGCGGTCGCGATGAGAAATAACAGGCCCAGGTAGAGTACCCCGACCAGGAATAACTGCCACAGCTCAAACTGCATGTTTGCGCAACAGGTGTTGCAGGCGTGCCGACAGCAGGATAATGCCGAACCAGACCAGGTAGGGTAGGTACCAGGGTGAATCGACATTTAACCAGAAGCTCGACAGGGGTGGTAGCAATACCAGCAGCGAGATTAGTACCACGATGACGGTGATCTCGGTTGGGCGTATATCGGATGATAACAGCGACATAGTGTTACCCCTGGTTACTTATTATCTCGAGCGAGTGTTACTTATCGTGACGCAGAGGTCAATAAGGGCGAAAATTATATTGATTCACGTCAAGTTTCATTTCGACGCGAAGACTGGCTGCGCGCTAGCATCTTGTCGCTGGCCGGTGTTTATGTAAGCATATCCGGGGCAACTAAAAAAACTAATCATTGAATCCCCGAGGAAGGCGCCATGTCAGAAAGTGAAATCTACCCAGTTCCTGCCGAATTTGCCGCGCAGGCAAACATTACCGCAGCCCAGTACGATGAAATGTATCAGCAATCCGTTGATGATCCCGAGGGATTCTGGTCGGAACAGGCTGAAAATTATCTTTCCTGGTTTAAGCCCTGGAAT
>JARFPR010000014.1 GCA_029288195.1 Gammaproteobacteria bacterium
CCCCCCCCCCCCCCCCCCCCCCCCCCCCCCCCCCCCCCCCTTTTCAAGCAGAAGACGGCATACGCGATAAGAGAGGTGGTCTCGTGGGCTCGGAGATGTGTATAAGAGACAGGACGTGCACCGCATTGACCTGGGTATTGCCGTCGTCGCTAGCCTGCGTGACCCCGTCGGACAACAGCACGGTGTCGAGGTTAAAGCCGCTGTGAGCCAGGGTACCGCTGGTCGTGGATGCCAGCGGATCGGTATTGCTGGTTTCCAGCTGGGAAATGTCACCGTAGGTGAGTACGTCGCCACCGGTCGTGGTCAGGTTTTCGGTATCGCCTGAAGCGCCGATGTCGTCTTTGAGCGTCAACCAGAGCTTCTGATCCGCCGCCTGAACGGTGATCGCAACGCTGTCGGTGTCGACGAGCGCACCGCCGGCGCCGGAGTTGCCGAGGTCGTCAGTCGTGATCTGCACGGCGGCCGTACCGGTAAAGCCTGGCGTGGCGACAAAGGTCATACCCTCGAGCGCGGCATTGATGTCGGCGATGGTGGCGGTAAAAGTCATGTCGGTATCCGCGCTGCCGTCACCGACGCTGAACGAGAGACCACTGGTGCTTTGCAGGTTCAGCGTACCGTTGGTCGCCGCGAGCGTCACCTGGATCGTGGCACCGCCGGCGTCGGCGTCACTGATCGTGATCGCGGTACCGGTCGCCCCCGAGAACAACAGCATGCCGTCCTGGTTGATCGTTTGCGCGGCCGGTACCGTGTTGACCGGCGGGCTGTTGACGTCGCCGACCTCGATCGTGACTGCGTCGGTATCGTTCTCGGGGCTTGCCGCGCCGCCGGCACCCGAGTCGGTGGTCGAGATCTGCAAGCTGGCGAATCCCTCGAATGCCGCCGTCGGATCGAACTGCAGTCCGTCGAGCGCGGCGTTGATGTCGGCCAGCGTTCCGCTGAAGGTCATGTCGGTATCGCCAACACCGTCGCCAGCGCTGAAGCTCAAGCCTGTTGTGCCGCTCAGGGTGAGCGAACCGTTGGCCGCCGATAGCGTTACTTCGGCGCTGGTATCGTCCGTATCGGCGATGCTGATCGCATTGCCGTTGGCGCTGCTGAACACCAGTGCCGTATCGATCGCGGTGTTCTGCGTCGCCGGCACCGCGTTGACCGGCGCATCGTTGATGACTGCCTGTTGATCCCACAGGAACAGGAACGGCTGGTTTTTGACTTCGGTGGTGCTGGTCCCGAGTTCGGTTACTGCGCCCCAGGACGAACCGTCCCAGAGCACGTAGTTGACATGGCTATTGGCGTCCTGGGCCGAGAGCATGACCTGGTCCGAGATCGGATCTGCCGCCAGTATCAAAGAATTAGGCTCACCGCCGATATTCGGTCCGGTTTGTTCGCTCGACCAGCCGCTGCCGCTGTCCCAGGTTCGGTACTTGACGATATTCGAGCCATCTTCCCCGTAGGCCGCCAGCGCCTGTCCCGAGGTGCTTTCGAAGGCCACCGCGACATTCGGATAGACCGATCCGGTCGCGGTCGTTTCCGCCTGCACCGACGTCTCCCAGGCCGTGCCGTTCCAGACCGAAAGCCAGATATCGGCGGCGGTGCCGCCGCTGGTGACCACACCCATGACGATGCGATCGCTACCCGGATCGGACCCCAGGGTTACCCAGTTGGCATCCAAGGTCACACCGCCAGGCGGCGCCACCGAGGCTTCGGTGCTCCAGCTGGCACCGTCCCAGATTTGATAGTAAACATTGTCGTCACCCGATTTTGCATAGGTCACCATCGCGTCGCCGCTTTGCTGCTCGTAGGCGACATAGACCGAGGTCAGGTAGCCGCCGCTGGTATCCAGGGAACGTTGACTGGTCCAGTTGGACCCATCCCAGACCCAGGCGGTGTCATTGCCACTGGAATCGCTGACAACCATGACCATCTCATCACCGCTTGGCTGGGCCGCTAGTTGTATCTGGCGTGGCGAGGTGCCGCCAAAGTCCTGGATGATGGCCTCGGCTGTCCAGCTACTGCCGTCCCAAGTACTGTACTTGAGCTCGGTGCCGTCGGCCCAGACCATGACCGCGTCGCCGCTTTGCTGCTCATAGGCGACGTCCATGCTCCACCAGTAACTCTGCGTAACCGTACCGAGCGGGTTCGCGGGCAATGTCGACCAGCTACTGCCGTCCCAGATTTCGCCATTGATTTCAGACGATTCATCAACACCGATAATGATGATCTCGTCGCGGGTCGGCGCTTCGGCGCCTTGCATGATGCGGTAATCACCGGACGGCGCGGTAGCGGTGGTCGAGCCGAAGGCCGAACCGTCCCAGTCGCTGGTCTGCGGCGTCGTCGACGCGTCGCGCCAGATCGCGGTGCCGGAATTGCCGGCAGTAACGGTTGACGAAAACTCGGAGGTATCGGTAAAACTGGTGAAGGTAACCTCACTTTTGGTCGCGGTCGCGGTGATCAATGCACCACTGCTAACACTGGCCGAAAATGACGCATTGATGGTTGCGTTACCCGAACCATCGGTGGTGACATTGGCGTAGCCGAGGTAAGTCTGGTCGGAACCGCCTGTGCTGGCAAAGAATTCAATTCGGAAATAGCTGTTGGCGGTAGAGTTCAGGCTGCCCGAAATATCGATCTGGCTACCATTCGTTTCAGCGCCGGTAAGGATCGGGAAGTTCTGCAGGTTGTTAGAGCTACCACTATCGATGTCACCCACATCATTCGTCGTGGAGCCACTGCCACCCAGGTCGATGCCCAGCAGAGTGTTACTATAAATCGAGTTGCCCAGGATCGCGTTATCGACAGTGGCGAAATCCCGCACCTCAACACCGATATCATTGTTGAAGGCAATAACGTTCCCTTCGCCGGCACCCGTGCCTCCGATCTGATTACCGGCAGCCCCGCCACTGATAACCACGCCGACATTAGCGTTACCGAGATCCAGTACACCCGTGGTATCGGTACCGATATAGTTACCCTGAACGATAGTGCCCGTCGTCCCGCCACCCCAGATCGTAATACCGTCGTTGGCAGCGGCAGCGATGACGTTTCCGGCACCGGTTACCGCACCACCGACAAGCGTGTTGGTCGCGCCCTGGTTGATGTTGACATTATTGCCCGCGTTACTGACTGCAACCGTACCGGTAACGTCGGTACCGATCAGGTTACCCTGGATAGTGGTGTTGGTTACCGCGGTCGTATGAGTGGCATCGGTCGAACCATCGACGTAAATTCCGCCCGTTGAATTACCGGAGATAACATTAGCCGCATCGGCTGTTGTGCCACCGATACGGTTATTGTCGGATGCAAGTTGTATCAGTACGCCATGGCCACCGTTCCCGGCAGGCGTGACCCCATCGGCCTGGAGCCCGATGATATTGCCTTCAACAACATTGTTATCGCTGTTCTCATTAATGATGACACCGGAAAAACCGTTGTTACCGACAACATTCCCCTCGTTCGGCCCGGTGCCACCGATCTGGTTACCGAATGCATCGGCGCTGATCATGATGCCGTGCTCGGCATTCCCGGCCGGGTTGCCATCCTTGTCGATGCCGACCCAGTTGTTTTGAATGGTGTTGTTGTCGCCGAAACCGGTAGAGCCATCCATCTCGATGCCTTCATCGGCAAAGTTGATGACGATAAAGCCCTTAACCGTGCTGTCGTTGGTTCTTAAAGTTATACCATTGATCCCTGAACTGGGAGGCGTTGCCGAGCCATCCAGGGTAATCAGCGGCGTTCCGCTGTAGCCCGGTTGTGTAGTCGCATCGAGGATTATCGGGTCTTCTATAATAGGCAAGCCACCGGCATCAACTGCAATCGTTTGTGGACCGCTGCCAATGTTGAAACTGATGGTATCGGTTACACCGGTATTGGCGTTTGCATCCAATATAGCCTGATGCAGGGAGCCGGCACCGGTCGCATTTGTATTCGAAACCACGTAAGCATCGAAGACACCTTCGTAGTCCGCCTGGGCATCCGCATCGAGCGCAACCGATGTTTCGATGCTGCCGATTTTAAATTCGAGCTGCCAGTCACCACCGAGTTCAGCGGCGCCTGTCAGGTCGTCGGATGCAGCCACATCGGCCAGCGTCAAGTCACTAAGGTTGCTAATGAGGTTTTGCCCGACTTCACTTTGTGCGAGATTACAACCGTAAATCAGGATATCGCCGGTCTCGGCAAAGGCATTAGCCCACAGTCCGATATTCAGATTGTTCTGTTCGAGCGCATAGTTATCGAGCGTGGTGTTTCCGAGTTCCACGCTACCATCGCTGCCGTGCGAGATAATGTGGACTGCATCGAGGTCGTCGCGATCCTGCAGCACGGCAGAAATTTGTTCGATGCCGTCCTGGTCGCGGTCGAGCACAACGACTTCAATGTTGCGACTTGTATCGGAATTGGCGAGCAGGTCGTCAACAAGCTGCTGGTGGTTATCGACACCGGCATCGACGAACACGATTTCCTGGGACTGTTGCTCGGCCGCGGAGGCCGAAGCTTCATCGTTGGAGCTGTCGGTAGTTATTTTGCTGGTGTCGAGATCCGCGTAAAGCGCATGCTCATCAGAATCGAGGCTGGTACTGATCAACCCCTCGATGCCACCTGAAAACAGGCGGCGCTCTTCGAGCTCTTCGAGGATGAGCTTTGAATTCTGCAGGTTGAATTTTTGCTGTTTTTTCATAAACGCTTCTACGACCACTCAACAATAGAAAATACGCGTACCGGCAGATTCCGCCCTATGCCCTTCAGC
>JARFPR010000048.1 GCA_029288195.1 Gammaproteobacteria bacterium
TCCCGACAAATCGTAAAACGGATTGGTAAACATGGCAGCTCCGGTATGTTTAACTTCAGCGGGCCTATGCTAATGATGCGCGCTAGAATAACAAATCAAATTTTTTCCTTGGGTGATTAATTAATTTAATTACTAAAAAATTTTTTTTATGGACAGTTTTTACCGAACCCATACCAGGGCATGCAAAAATAATCGCCTGAATACCCGACAAATACCCACGAAACAGGCCAAAATACTCAATAACGTCAGGCTATTCGGAAAACAATTCGCTTCTTCCGAACACCAGGTTCAATTGCCGAATGCGCCCACTGCGCAGAAAAATCTCCGCGCTCTGTTCCGCGGGCAATGCCAAACCGGACAGGGTTTGCAGTGTGCCGTCGTCTAGCGTGATAGTTACCGACGGCTCGACAGTATCATCCAGTGTATAAACCAACGGCACCTGGCACCAGGTAAATGCCAGGCCCGTTGCGGGAACGGATAACTCCTGCCATTGGTCGTCCACGTCCAGGTAGCGGAAGTTTCTGGGTTCTACCCCGAACTCGCGTTCGCGTAATAGTCGCGGCACAAAATTTACTGCGCCGGCGTCAACGCAAATGCCCAACTCTCGAAAACGTGTTAACACCTCTTCCTTGACCTGGCCGGTCATGCCGGGCTGCTGAGCGCCGGCATGACCCGGTGTATGCGAGTAAGGATCTGTCGGGAAGGCACCGAATTCGTCCGGGGCTTTGTTAAAGCCGATGCCTTTGCGAACGCGATAATAGAGGTTGCCCAGTTGCCGAATCACGTCCGCATCCGCATCCTGTTGCAGCGCTGAAAAGAAGTTCTCTGCGACTGCCAGCAGTAGCTTGGACACCATGTGCCAGTAGATACAACCCAGCCCCTCGAAGCCAAACATGCCGCCGGAGCGGCCGGTAAATGCCTGGTGATTGAACACCCGTTCGAAAAGCACGTTTAGCGATTGTCGCGCTTGCTCGAATTCGGCTTCACCCTGTTCTCTGTACTCCGCGGCAATGGCATCCAGTTGTGCGTTGAGGTCGCCAACATTGGTGAACTTGCTATTGAAGCGATAGCAGCCATCGGCGTCGCGCTCGACGATGCGACGATCACCCCGCTCCAGTTGCAACTTGAGCAGCGGGATCGCCTCGGCCTGTTCGGCAGGGATGCGGTTCTTATCGAGAAAGCCTGGTAATTCACGATCTGGATAGAGCATAAAACTGTGCTGATCGGGACGGTACACATCGCTTGCAAACAGGGCCTCGAGGACCACGATTACGTTTTCAGGTCCAATGGCGCCGGCGCTGAGTGCGGCAACCTGGCCCTCCAGCATGGGATACAGCGTATTAACCTCTGCGCCCCCGGGGGACAGGGTCAATAGATTATAGGCATGGTAGAGGCCGTCTTCTCGCTGGTTGGTAGAAATGCAATGGTCAATTGCCGCCTGGGCGTCATTGAGCATGCCGAGAACCTGGTCCAGATCCTGCGACACCGTGCCGGTGAAGGACCCCTGTTGATACAGGGTCTCGCGATAGTGACTTGCCGCCTGGCCAAGAGCTTCGAGCAATTGAAAGCGGAGCCCGGCGCTTACCGGGCCAGTACCCAGGTCCGGGCGCACCTGTTTCAGCGGCGCCGCCGTTTCGACGAGCCAGCGGCTGACTTCCGCGGAAATGTTTATCGTGCCGGATTCCTGTGCCAGCAATTGCTGCAGGAAAGCGATGTAACGGCGCATGTAAAAAAGCGTCACCATGGACAGTCCCTGGCCGACCAGCGCGTTGTTGGCATCGTTCCATTCGGGGCGCTGGGTATTGAGCCAGATGCCGCCGTCGAGAACCAGGTTTCCCAGTTTGGACAATAACGGCACCAGCAGTTTTTCCAGCAACGTGACCTGGTATACCTGGCCCTCGTCGTCCATGAGCAATTTTCCGTCGGCGCCGAGGCGGTCAACCCGCTCCTCGATTTGTTCCGCGAGTACCTCGTCATAGATCACGGTGCTTTTTGCATCCTCGAGCAGGGCGGCAAACGGCTTGATCTTATAGGGCACGTTGGCATAGGAGAAAACCGGCTCGTGCAGCAGCTCCCCGAGCCTGTCGGGATGGAATTGCCTGGATATTTCCAGCAACTTGAGCAGATAGATAATCTGGTGATCGCCCCAGTAGCCGATGTAACTCCACGGATCGTCCGGCTCTTCCACTTCCCAGTCGATCCCTTCCTTGGTTATCCGGTAGGGATTGTAGCCATCCAGCGTCGAGGCGTTGACGAACTTGGTAATAATATTCTCGATGAACTCCGGATAGCTCAGTGCCAGTGCCTCCCAGTTCTGGAATATATCCCGCCAGTTACCCTCGTAGGAAAGCAAACGGTTGCCGTAGGCATCTCTCAGCTTGATCGCGAACTGGTTCCAGGGCCGGCTCGGGTCGCCGTGGCGACGCCCGAAGGTGATCGGCAGGTATTCATAGCCGAGCCGCTCGAGCTGGCGGTCGTCCTGGCCTTTAATAGTCGACAGGAGTCGGGTTAACTCTACCTGCTGCGGTAATGATTCGAGCATTTCCCGGTTGTGCTGAAAGACGTCACGGTTGAACATCTTGACGGTATTTGAAAAATCCCGCGAGGACACCTGGTACTGGTTGTCAAACGCACCACCGCGCAGGATATTGAACAGCACGTTAGCGTAATGGTGAACCGAAACTGTTTCCTCGGCACTGGCCTGGAAACCATCTCCGCGCGCCATGATACGGCCGAGTTCATCAGATCCCTGGTCAATCGACAGGGCTATCGATGCAGCCATGGCGACAGGATCTTGCAGCTGTTTGCGCAGGTCGACGGCCTGGCTCTGGCTGCGTTCTATGTCTGCTATTAGCTGCCATTCCCGGGTTGCCTCTGGCGCTAACTCGAGTGCGACATTTACCAGGTAGGCTCCGCGAATACCACGCTTGTGGGTTTCCCGGGTCAGCGGTTTGCCCAGACGGAATTGTTCCAGCTGCTCGGAAGAAAGTAACACCCTGGGATCGCCGAAGCCCAGTGCAAATACAGTAGTTGCCTTCAGCGATTCGCATGGCTCGGCGCGATCGCTGATGCCGGAAAACAAGGTGAAGAAGGCAAGCCCCGTGGCTTCATCCAGCTCGTTCCACTTGTAGGCGTCCACCAGGTTGCTTTTAGTGGTCTGCGCCAGCAGCGGGGTGCCGGCGGGCAGAATATTCTGCAAACCGTCCACCAGTTCGATCCGAGCACTGCGCCCGGAGAGGTTCGATAGTTTGCATTGCCGCACGAAACCGTAAGTCTCACTGGTTGCCCAGGTATAGATGAACCCCAACTTTAAGTCGTGGTTAATTTCTTCGAAGCACAGCTTGTTGCCCAAGGTGTTCTTGTACAGATTACGACTGGTCCGATAGCGACCATCATGCTCCAGGTTGAACGGCTCCCATTCATGAGTCTCTGCGTCGACCTCGATGCGCAGCAGTGTTTTGCTG
>JARFPR010000080.1 GCA_029288195.1 Gammaproteobacteria bacterium
AGTCGAAAACCTGGTTGCAACGGGTGTGCTTTACAAGATTCCCCAACTCGGTACCTTTGTTAATCACCAGGACAAGGTTGGTTTTTCGCCAAAAGGCGGCACCAGAGATAAGTTTATGGATGCAATTCAGTTGATAGTCGACGCGACTGACAGTTCCCCGGAAACTTTAAATCAGCGAGTTACAAAGTCGGAAACCGATCACCCGCAGGCAAATAGCCAGTCCGATCCGGACCCGGAGTTACTCCGAAAACTGCTACAAGAGAATCGCAAGTTAAAACAGGCGAACGATATTTTGCAAAGGGTGGCCACCTATTTTGCCCAGGTCGAACAGGATCGGAGATTAGGGTAGTAACATCTCGGCCTGGCTTACTAACCATGGAGAGATGTGCCGCCTCCGATGCCAGTTGAAATCGCGAACAAGTTGCGCTGAAAGACCGGGAGCGAAGAGACAACAGATTGCATTTGCCTTGATGCCAGTGAACCATTAGGATGACCGCTGGTCATATCGTTTAGCTGGTTGTGCTATTCTCAGCCAGGTATGGACGAATCCGAGTCTTCCAACTAGGTACCGACAGACACCTCGAAAAATGCGAGTAACGATACGAAAGCGCCTGGCCCGGTTGATTTGCTGCATGATGGCAATTAACCTGCTTGCTGCACCCATGGTGTACGCGTCGCCGGTTATCCTGGACGGTCCGGCGGAGCAGAGCGTCGATGCGGGTCACCGCTGCAAACCTATCATCGACGAAGCCGATCGAGTTTCCGCGCAGCTGTTGCAGGAGGCTGTCAACGAGACCGGTGAGATGCAATGCGAGCACAGCAGTACTTGCAAGGTTTTGTGCGGCCTTTCCGCGTCCATATTGCACCAGGAGGTCGCGCTTTCCAACTTTGATAAATCCGATCGCTGGCTGCCCACCGACACGCTCGCAGTGAATTCCTCTTTCCTGTCCCGCCTGGAAAGGCCCCCAAGACTCTAACCTCACCGGTCCCAGAGACCGCCTGGCCAGCTCTCGAAGCAAAGCCGGCCCCGACTCATTGTGCCATTGCAATCGCTGACCGTGATGAATTGACTATGGCGCTACATCTAATCGTTATTTTTCGAGGTTCCAGTACTGAACATGAATAAAGTTACAGGGTTTAGATACGCCTTGCTCGCTTCGGTTCTAATGGGTAACGCGACATT
>JARFPR010000143.1 GCA_029288195.1 Gammaproteobacteria bacterium
AATCAAAATATCCGTATCCGTTTAAAGGCATTTGATCATCGTCTGATCGATCGCTCGGCGGCTGAAATCGTTGAAACCGCGAGACGCACAGGTGCGCGGGTCAAGGGTCCTATTCCCCTGCCGACGCGTAAAGAGCGTTTCACGATCCTGATTTCACCCCATGTCAACAAGGATGCACGCGATCAATACGAAATTAGAACGCACAAGCGGCTGATGGATATTGTTGACCCTACCGACAAAACTGTCGACGCGCTGATGAAGCTCGATCTGGCAGCCGGGGTCGATGTTCAGAGCACGTTGAACTGACCTGGTTTTTCGTCATGCCGGCCTACGAGCCGGCATCCAATGAAATTGCCTGATAATGTTAACCGGAAAGCCCTTTGGGCTTTCCGGTTTTGCTTTATAAGCTGAATTTGTAATGGATTGCGGCTCGTGGGCCGCAATGACGGGAAAAGGCTTTTTATTTGTCAACGGAAGGGGACAGACAACGTTTTTCGAGTAAAGGACGCCCCCAATTTCCGCTAAGGCAAAAAAGATGCCAATAGTTCCGATAAACACTTAACTTCCTGATTTTTATCTGGTATAGTGCGCGCCCTCGCGGCCCGATACGGATATCCTGTATCGGGCCGCGCGTTTGAACGCAGGGTAGTAAATCATACGGCGATGTTATGACATCGGCCGCTGTAAAGGGAATTACAGGCGTTTTCCATGACAATCAAGTCATTGAAAACGAAAGAAAAATATAGAAGGCTTGTATTTTTCGTCATTTGAAAATTCGCGGATGAATTAATCAAATGCGACCGCTAATTATTTTTTGAGGTTTGACAATGTCTCTCGGTTTGGTAGGACGAAAAGTCGGTATGACCCGAGTTTTTTCTGATAGTGGTGCTTCGATCCCGGTAACGGTTATTGAAGTTGAGCCCAATCGGGTGTCTCAGATCAAAACAGTTGAAACAGACGGTTATGTTGCGATACAGGTTGTAACCGGTACGCGTCGTGCCAGTCGTGTGACCAGGCCGATGGCTGGACATTACAAGAAGGCAGGTGTCGAAGCTGGACGCGGTGCCTGGGAATTTCGCGTCGATTCGGTCGATGAAATCGAACTTGGCTCGGAATTCAAGGTTGACCTGTTCGAGCAGGGCCAGATCGTTGATGTTTCCGGTGTTTCGAAAGGTAAAGGTTTCCAGGGCGGCGTAAAACGTCACAACTTCACCATGCAGGATGCCACTCATGGCAACTCGATTTCACACCGCGCCAACGGCTCTATCGGACAAAACCAGACCCCGGGACGTGTTTTCAAAGGCAAGAAGATGTCGGGCCACATGGGTGCTGAAAATACCACCACCCAGAACCTGGAAGTCGTCAGGGTTGATACCGAACGTAACCTGCTGTTAATCAAGGGCGCTGTGCCGGGTGCGAAAACTGGCGATGTCATTGTTCGTCCGGCATCCAAGCAAAAATAACGCAGCACTCAAGAGCCAGAGAAATAGAGAACTAAAATGGACATCGCGATTCATAATTCGAAGAAAAAGGTATCCGTATCTGACGATGCCTTTGCGGCCAGCTTCAATGAAACGCTGGTGCATCAGCTTGTCGTGTCATACATGGCATCAGGCCGTGCCGGTACCAAGGCACAGAAAACCCGTTCCGAAGTCAGGGGTGGCGGTGCTAAACCCTGGCGTCAAAAAGGAACTGGCCGTGCGCGTGCCGGTACCATTCGCAGCCCGATCTGGCGTTCAGGCGGTGTCACCTTTGCGGCGACCCCGCGAGATTACGGCAAAAAACTGAACAAGAAGATGTATCGCGTTGGTATGCGCAGTCTCGTGTCCGAGCTGGTACGCCAGGATCGGCTGATATTGATCGACAAACTCGGCGTTACCGAACCAAAAACAAAGCAGATGCAGGCGCGTCTCCAGGAACTGGGTGTCGATGACGCGCTGGTGTTGACCGACGGCCTTGATTCAGCGGTGTACCTTGCAGCACGCAATATTCCCAACATCCAGGTGATGGATATCGCGATTGTCGATCCGGTCAGCCTGGTTAGACAGGAAAAGATTGTCATCGACGAGGCGGCGCTGAAGAAACTCGAGGAGCGTTTGTCATGAACCAGGAAAGAATTTTCCAGATATTATTAACCCCGCACATTTCTGAGAAAGCAGCTGTGCTGGGTGATGCCTCCAATCAGGCGGTGTTCCAGGTTGCGAACGATGCAAAGAAGGCTGAAATCAAGGCCGCCATCGAGCAATTGTTTAACGTCAAGGTTGCCAATGTGCGCACGGTCAATATGAAAGGTAAAACCAAGCGACAGGGCCTGCGACGTGGCACGCGTTCAGACTGGAAGAAAGCATATGTTTCACTCGAACAGGGTCACGAAATTGACCTGGCATCCATAGGTGGTTAAGCATTATGGCACTGATTAAAGCAAAACCAACCTCTCCGGGTCGCCGCTTTGTCGTCTCGGTCAAAACCCCGGGCTTGCATAAAGGCAAGCCGCACGCCGGGCTGATCGAAAAGAAATCCAAGACTGGTGGTCGTAACAATGCCGGACGGATCACTACGCGTCACATAGGTGGTGGTCACAAGCAGCGTTACCGCGTTATCGATTTCAAGCGTAACAAGGATGGCATCGACGCAGTCGTCGAGCGTATCGAATACGACCCTAATCGCAGTGCACATATCGCACTGCTGAAGTACATGGACGGCGAACGCCGTTACATTATCGCTCCCAGGGGAGTTGCCGAGGGCGCAAAACTGCGTTCTGGTGAGGATGCGGGCATCAAGAATGGTAACAGCCTGCCACTGCGCAGCATCCCGGTGGGTTCGGTTGTGCACTGTATCGAGCTTAAGCCGGGCAAGGGCGCCCAACTGGCGCGCTCGGCCGGCACTTCCGCGCAGTTCGTTGCGCGTGAAGGCGCTTATGCCACGCTGCGACTGCGTTCGGGTGAAATGCGTAAAGTGCTTGCCGACTGTCGTGCCGTAATCGGCGAGGTCGGTAATGGTGAACACAGCCTGCGCTCACTGGGTAAAGCGGGTGCAACCCGTTGGCGTGGTGTTCGTCCAACCGTGCGCGGCGTGGCGATGAACCCGGTCGATCACCCGCATGGTGGTGGTGAAGGGCGGACTTCGGGTGGTCGTCACCCGGTTTCACCCTGGGGTACACCGGCCAAGGGATTCAAGACACGTTCGAACAAGCGCACTGACAATCTTATCCTGCGCCGTCGGAACAAGAGGTAATAGTAGATGCCACGTTCACTGAGAAAAGGCCCGTTTATCGATCAGCACCTGATGAATAAGGTCACTGAAGCGGTAGCAACCAATAACAAGCGTCCGATCAAGACCTGGTCGCGGCGTTCGATGATTGTGCCCGAGATGGTCGGTCTGACCATCGCAATTCATAATGGGCGGCAGCATGTGCCGGTATTGATAAACGAGAATATGGTCGGCCATAAACTCGGCGAGTTTTCGCTGACGCGAACCTACCGCGGCCATATCGTCGATAAGAAAGCTAGATAGGTAACGGACATGGAAACCAGTGCTAAACATCGTCACGCCAAGATTTCGCCGCAAAAATGCCGCCTGGTTGCAGACCAGGTACGTGGACTGCAGGTTGAAAAGGCATTGACCCTGCTGACTTTCAGCAACAAGAAAGCCGCGGTATTAGTGCGCAAGGTGCTCGAGTCGGCGATTGCAAACGCCGAGCATAATGATGGCGCCGACATTGACGAACTCAAGGTTGCGTCGATCTATGTAGACCAGGGACCGACCATGAAACGCATGCGTGCTCGTGCCAAGGGTCGTGGAAATCGAATTTTAAAGCGTACCAGTCACATT
>JARFPR010000196.1 GCA_029288195.1 Gammaproteobacteria bacterium
ATCGATTTTCGAGAGCTTGGCTAGCTTTAAAATATCGGATCACGCACAATTCGGCGATTACCGATGCGATCAATATTAATGACTGAATATCTGCCGCAAGATAATAACGAAAACTCTCTATGGGGTGAAACCGCGGTGGCCGGCCCTGAGAGTGAAGCGTTAAGCGAATCCTTGCAGGCGGACGTGCTCGTTGTCGGTGGCGGCTATACCGGGCTGTC
This sequence comes from Gammaproteobacteria bacterium, assembly GCA_029288195.1. Classification (GTDB taxonomy): domain Bacteria; phylum Pseudomonadota; class Gammaproteobacteria. Next base: position 219 of record JARFPR010000196.1, read on the forward strand.
CGCTGCCCTGCACCTTGCCGTAAAGGGTGTCTCGGTAGTCTTGCTCGAGGCCAGGAGCATCGGTTTCGGTGGTTCGGGCCGAAATGCCGGGCTGGTCAATGCCGGTATCTGGAAAACCCCCAACGACGTGCAAAAACTGCTCGGGCCTGATAACGCCGAGCGCTTTAATCTTGCGCTGCGTGATTCCCCCGCGCTGGTATTCGACCTGGTCGAACGCTTTAAACTGCAGTGCCAGGCAGAGCGCTGCGGCACAGTCCATGTTGCCCACAAGGCCGGTGCCATGGCTTATCTCGAAGACCGCTGTCAGCAACTGCAAAACCTGGGTGCCGCGGTACAGTTAATCGATGGCGATCAGGCTCATGCCATTTCAGGGTCGCCGCTATATCGTCATGGTGGAATTCTCGACCCGGGCGCGGGCACTATCCATCCGCTGAGCTATGCGCGCTCGCTCGCAAATGCAGCGATCGGCGAGGGGGTGCGTTTGTTCCAGCAATCCGGCATCGAAAGCCTGACTCGACATAATGACCGGTGGCTGGCGAAAACCGGGAACGGTGAAGTTTCAGCCGAGCAGGTGATCGTTGCAATCAATGCCTATGCGGATGGCGAAAGTACCAGAGTTCGCGAGTCGACCCTGCCGGTATTTATTTTCCATTGCGCGACGCCACCGTTACCCGCGGAAATCGCGGCATCAATTATTCCGCAACGTCACGGCCTGTGGGATACGGATAGCTTGCTGACGTCGTCGCGGATTGACGCCGAAGGTCGCCTGGTGATGAGTAGCCCCGGCCGTTTGCATGGCTTCCAGCGTCGCCCCCGGGAGAACTGGATGATGCGCAAGCGTGATCGTCTTTATCCGCAATTGAAAGGAACCCCCTGGGCTTACCAGTGGAGTGGGCAGATCGGGGTAACCTCGACAAAAATCCTGCGGGTTCAGCTATTGGCCCCCGGCCTGTTTGCACCCGCGGGTTACAACGGGCGGGGCATCGGTGTGGGCACGGTCATGGGTAAGCAGCTTGCCGACACCATCGCCAGTGGTAACCGCGACGATTTTCCGTTTCCGATCGAGGCTCTCCACCGTGAAAAATGGTCGAAGCTGCGCGCGGCTTACTACGATTACGGGACCCTGGCGCTGGAGTTTATCGGCAGTCGCGGTTAAAACCCGATGCCGGTCATTAAATTGTTCGGGGTAGCAGCCATATTGGCTGGAATTATCCGATAGTCCGGATAAAATGCGATCAGATTAAACAGGCGAAATAAACCATGGCACAATCGAAACGAGTAACCTTTGACTGGCAGGATCCGATGTTCCTCGAGCAGCAGCTGAGCGAGGAGGAGCGCATGATTCGCGATGCTGCACGGGAGTATTGCCAGGATGGACTGATGTCACGCGTGCAAATGGCAAATCGCGACGAAGTATTCCATCGTGAAATCATGAACGAGTTTGGCGAACTGGGTTTGCTCGGTGCGACAATTCCCGAGGATTACGGCTGTGCCGGTGTTAACTACGTGTCCTATGGACTGGTGGCGCGCGAAGTCGAACGCGTCGATAGCGGTTACCGCTCGGCAATGAGCGTGCAGTCGTCGTTGGTAATGCACCCGATATATGCCTATGGCGACGAGGCACAGCGAGAAAAGTATCTGCCACGCCTGGCCACGGGTGAATGGGTTGGCTGTTTTGGATTAACCGAACCTGACGCGGGTTCCGATCCCGCCAGCATGAAGACAACTGCGACCGCGGTGGATGGTGGCTACCAGCTTAAAGGCGCGAAAATGTGGATCACCAATTCCCCGATTGCCGATGTCGCCGTGGTCTGGGCCAAGCTCGATGGTGTCATTCGAGGTTTTATCCTGGAACGCGGTATGGAGGGTTTTTCAACCCCGAAAATCGAAGGCAAGTTTTCATTGCGCGCTTCATCCACCGGTGAAATCGTTATGCAAAATGTGTTTGTTCCCGAGGAAAACCTGCTGCCAAACGTCGAAGGCCTGAAGGGACCGTTTGGATGCCTGACCCGTGCACGCTTCGGCATCGCCTGGGGCTCGATGGGAGCCGCTGAATTCTGCTGGCTGGCAGCACGTCAATATACGCTCGATCGCAATCAGTTTGGCCGTCCGCTGGCGGCGACCCAGTTAATACAAAAGAAGCTCGCCGATATGCAAACCGAAATCGCGCTAGGCTTGCAGGGTTGTCTGCAGATGGGGCGCCTGATGGATGCCGATAGTTGCCCGGTGGAACTGGTTTCGCTGATGAAGCGCAACAATTGCGGTAAGGCTCTCGATATCGCGCGCGTTGCCCGTGACATGCATGGCGGTAATGGCGTTTCCGACGAATACCACGTGATTCGGCACGTGATGAACCTTGAAGCCGTTAATACCTATGAAGGTACGCATGATGTTCATGCACTGATCCTCGGACGCGCACAAACCGGGATTCAGGCCTTTTTCTAAATGCCGGGACCGCTAAAGGACCTCCGGGTTCTCGACCTGAGTCGCATACTGGCAGGCCCCTGGGCCAGCCAGATGCTGGCGGATCTCGGTGCCGAGGTTATCAAGATCGAACGTCCCGGCAGTGGTGACGACACGCGAGGCTGGGGTCCTCCCTATATGCCTGATCGAGCAGGAGACGCTACCTCTGAGGCTGCCTATTTTCATGGTACCAACCGCGGCAAGCAGTCAGTTTGCATCGATATGTCACAACCCGACGGGCAGGCGCTGATCCGGGACCTGGCAAAAGACTGCGATGTATTGATTGAAAACTTCAAGCGTGGAGGATTGAAAAAATACAACCTGGATTATCAAGCCCTGAAGCGCATTAATCCCGGATTGGTTTACTGTTCGATCACCGGCTTTGGACAAACCGGACCTTACGCCGATCGTGCCGGCTACGATTTCATGATTCAGGCGATGGGCGGCATGATGAGCGTCACCGGGGAAGCCGATGGTTTGCCGATGAAAATAGGGGTCGCGCTGGCCGATGTGTTAACGGGTCTCTACGCGGCCAATGCTATCCAGGCGGCGTTGATTCATCAGCAAAAAACCGGTGAGGGTCAGTATATCGACATGGCCCTGCTGGACGTGCAGGTGGCAACACTGGCGAACCAGGCCATGAACTACCTCGCTACGGGCAACAGCCCGGGCAGGTTGGGTAACGCCCATCCAAATATTGTTCCCTACCAGGCATTCCAGACTGCCGATGGTTATATCATTCTTGCGATTGGAAACGATGCTCAATTCGAAAAATTCTGTGACCTGGCCAATTGCAGTGAACTGGCCGCCGATGAGCGTTTTCGCAGCAATAGTAACCGTGTTAAGTACCGTGAAACCCTGGTGCCCCTGGTAGAGAAAATCATGTTACAAAAATCGAGCAAGGAGTGGCTCGATGCATTGAACGAGCGCGGTATTCCCTGTGGCCCGATTAACAACATCGAACAGGTATTTGCCGATCCGCAGGTGCAGCACCGCGGGATGCAACTTGAACTCGACCACCCTGTTGCGGGTAAGGTTGCCAGTGTTGCCAATCCGATCAAGCTCTCAGTTACCCCGGTCGAGTACCAACAGGCGCCACCGATGCTGGGAGAGCACACTAACAGCGTGTTAACTTCGCTGCTCGGATTGAGCGATCAGGACCTCGATCTATTGAGATCCAGAGGTGTTATTGCTTGAGGGGCCAGGTATCGCTGAGACGATAACCACCAGGCCACGGATCGTCGGGATCGAGCATCACCTGGTG
>JARFPR010000227.1 GCA_029288195.1 Gammaproteobacteria bacterium
CAACGGGGGTAGTCGCGGTTTCGGCTGGCCGTCTCCTAAAATTAACCGGGCTTCAGAAATCTCCCCGCCCATTGAACTATTGGCAAAGCAGGCGGGTGGGATTGGTGTAATCAGCTTTGTCGAACCATCCAACAGTGAACCATTGATCGTACAATACGGCGGCGATTATCTGCCATCGTTTTCACTAATGCTGGCAACCCGCAGTAAAGGTTTGTCAGTGCAGCATATCGAATCCAGAGCCAATGCCAGGCCGATGCTCGGCGGTGATGATCTTGGTGCGGATATAAACTTCGGCATCTACCCGCGCTTTTATAAAGACAAGGATGGTAAATCGGCTTTCAAGATATACTCGTTAGTCGATGTTCTCAACGGCAGTGTGGCCACGGATGTTTTTCGTGACAAGATAATTATCGTTGGATTGACGTCACCAGGCCTCGCGCAGCCGCATTTGACGCCCACTGGACAGACGATTTCATCGACAGTGGCTATTGCCCATACGGTCTCAAGTCTGCTCAACAATGAACAATACCGTTTACCGGACTGGGCCGGCTGGGCGCAGCGCGGAATTATTGTCGTGGTCGGACTTTACCTGATGCTGGCAATGGGTCGTTTTCGACCCAACACCGCGCTTTTTCTAAGCCTGTTTCTGATACTAATGATTTTTAATGCGCATTTTATGCTGATGAGCTCGCAGTCGTTATGGTTGCCGATGATGTCCGCGGTGGCGATGTTAATCGTTGGGCACTTGATACTGGGAACGCGTCAGTCGGTGAATGCGCGTTTAAGCCTGGTGCGGGGCGAGCTTTCGACTGCGAATCGTCTCCTCGGGCAGTCGCTGCACGCGCAGGGAAACCTGGACCAGGCATTTGCAAAGTATCGCAGCTGCCAGGTAGATGAATCACTGCTTGGACAGGTTTACAACCTGGGCCTTGACTATGAGCGCAAGCGTCAGTTCAACAAAGCAGCAGCAGTGTTCAAGTTCATCGGTAATCACGATCCCAAGTTCAGTGACGTCAGCGAACGTATCCAGCAAAACGAAAATGCCGCAAATACCGTGGTGCTCGGTAATCGAGACGCCACGGGCCCGGGCCCGAACTTGATTTCAGGTGCGGATACGCTGGAGAAGCCCAAACTCGGACGCTACCGGATCGAAAGTGAAATCGGACGCGGTGCGATGGGGATGGTTTATCTCGGCCAGGACGACAAGATCGGCCGTACCGTGGCAATCAAGACGATGTTGCTATCGGATGAGATAGAAGACGAAATGCGCGACGAAGTTCGCACCCGTTTTTTTCGTGAAGCCGAGGCCGCGGGAAGGCTTGATCATCCCGGCATTGTCACCGTTTACGACGTCGGGGACGAGCAGGATCTAGCCTATATCGCGATGGATTATCTCAAGGGCAAGGATCTGACAGCATACACCAGTCCCAAGACTCTGCTGCCGGTAAGCGATGTTTTTAACATTATTATTAACGTTGCGACGGCGCTCGATTATGCCCACCAGCAGCATGTCGTGCATCGGGATATCAAGCCGGCGAACATCATTTATGATGACGAAAAACGCGTTGCCAAGATAACCGACTTTGGTGTTGCCTGCCTCACCGACGCGAGCAAAACTAAAACCGGCACCGTAATCGGCAGCCCCTATTACATGTCGCCCGAACAGCTTGCCGGCAAGAAAGTAGATGGCCGCGCAGACCTTTTTTCACTAGGGGTGATGATGTACCAGATGTTATGTGGTGAGTTGCCATTCAAGGGCGATTCAATCGCCAGCCTGATGTATAACATCGCCAACGAAAGGCATCCCGACATTCGACGTTTTCGTTCCGACCTGCCGAACTGTGTGAATAACCTGATTGACAGGATATTGGAAAAAGAAGCCCAGCAGCGTTTCGAAAGCGGCCAGGAAATGGCAGATACGATGAAACGTTGCCAGGAGCATATCCGCGAAATGGAAGCCGCCTGAGGCTCCCCTGCAGATTCAATCAGGCCAGTGCCTTGAAGCGTGCCAGCGCTCTCTGGCGGGTTGTTTTTAAATCAAGAATTGGCGCCGGATAGTCTCTGCCGAGCTTTATTCCCGCGGCAGCTAAAACCGCTTCACTTGCTTCCCAGGGTTTGTGCCGAAACCTGGCTGGAAGACCCGCGAGTTCAGGGCAGTATCGAAGCAGGTATTCTCCCTCAGGGTCGAACTTTTCACTTTGTAATACCGGGTTGAATATTCGAAAGTAGGGCGCAGCGTCGGCACCTGACCCGGCACACCACTGCCAGCTTGCGGCATTACTGGCGAGGTCTGCATCTACCAGGCAATCCCAGAACCAGTTTTCCCCTTTGCGCCAGTGCTGCAGCATGTTTTTAACCAGGAACGAGGCCACGATCATTCTAACCCGGTTATGCATGTACCCGGTTTGCCAGAGCTCCCGCATGCCGGCATCGATTATCGGAAAGCCGGTGCGTCCGCTGCACCAGGACTGCAAGCCAGACTGTTGGTCGAGCCACTGGAAACCATCGAATTTGCGATTGAAGTTCTGCTGCGGAAGTCTCGGGAAGTGATACAACAAGTGGTAAGAAAACTCGCGCCAGGCGATTTCACGCAAGAAATGCGCGGGCCCTTCACCGTGATCATACATGCCAGAGTGATCGATCTGGTGCCAGATCTGATGGGGAGATATTTCGCCAAAATGCAGGTGCGGTGAGAGTTTCGAAGTTGCGTCGAGCGCGGGGAAATCCCTGCCGCGTTTGTAATCGGTAAGGGTGTTCTGCCAGAAGGCATCGAATTTTTGAGCTGCCGCGTTTTCGCCGATCTGCCAATGGTCGCACAGTGATTTATGCCAGCTGGCCGATGGCAATAGGCCGAGATCATCGATCGATACGCTGTTATCAACTTCGTGTTTACACCATTGAATCGATTGGGTTGGCGCCAATGGTTGGCGTGGCGGGAGCGCTGACAAGCAACCTTTCTGGTAAAACGGCGTGAAAACCCGGTAGGGGGTGCCATCTTTCTTGCTAATGTCCCAGGGTTCCCATAATAGCGCTGCGTTGAAACTGCGGGTGTTGATATCTCCCGCGATCAGGTCCGCCTTGATTCGGGCGTCGCGTTCTATGCGCCAGGGCTCATAACAGCGATTCCAGAAAACGCTTTCCAGCGGCAAGCTGGTAGCGAGTTGAGCGACGACTTCACGCGCATCGCCCCTGAAAATTCTGAGCCTGCCATCAACTGCAAGATTCAGTGCGTTCAACGAATGATGTAACCACGTCCTGCTCGCCGCACCCATTGCCCAATCTGCCGCGTTAACATCGTCCAGGATATAAATCGGCAGCACCTCGCCAGCCGCAGCCGCGGCGTTTAGCGCTGGGTTGTCCGAGATTCTGAGATCCTGGCGAAACCAGGCTATTGAGATGGGTTTTGAAATCAAAACTTAAGTTAGTAGCGGTATGCGCTAGAGTGAATTAAGCAGCATGAGCTCGTCAGGATGCGGTTGCATGTAGTACGAGCGTTCGATGTATCGATTAGGATTGCGGCGAAAGTGATGCCGCAACAGGGTAATCGGAACGATCAGCGGCAGCAGCCCCAGGCGATAATTTTCTATACAGTTGCTCAACTCCTGCTTGTCACTTTTATCAAGTTCCCGTTTCAGGTAACCGCGCACATGTTCGAGCACGTTAACGTGGTTCGATCGTTTTGCAAAAATCTTGAGAATGCCCATCAT
>JARFPR010000496.1 GCA_029288195.1 Gammaproteobacteria bacterium
CCAAGCCGGCGCAACCTTCGCGTTAGAATTGAAAAGGATATCAATCCGCCAACCAATGCAGCAAAGAGTGCAACGACGACAATGAGCAAGGCAGAATCGAGGATGTAGCTTTCACGCAGCAACATCATCGCATGATCGTATTTTTCACCGGCGAGCACGATATACAAATAACCACTCAACTCACCTTGATCCACTATTTTTGCCGCTGAAAATATCTTGCGCCCGTCCATGGTTCGGGGATCATCACCGAGAATCGGCAGCCGTGATTCATCACTGAGAAAGTGCCCTAATGGCTCCAGGTCGACCTGGAATCGTATGACTTTATTCTCGGGTGCGGTGAATCCAATAACCTGGCCCTGCATATCAAGCAGATACAATTCAATCGCTGGATTCACGACCATCAACTGGTGAAACAAACCCTCCATGGCAGCGCGATCGACCTGGCCATCGCGCACCAGCAATTGTTCGGAAACGATGTGTTGTGCAAGCTCGCTGTTAAGCTTCTGCATGACCTCCTGTTGATACATGTTGCTGCTTTCGCGCAGCAACAGGCTCAGCAAGATGCCGACAGCGCACAGCAGAAAAAATAAGGTAAGCGCAAGGCGGCTATAAAGTGTTTTCAGAATCACTTCGCGCTGCCTGAGGTGACTTGATCATAGCCAAATTTGTAGCCAACTCCCCATACGGTAGTGATCACACATGGGTGGGCGGGGTCTCGTTCAATTTTTGCGCGTAAGCGATTAATGTGTGAATTAACCGTGTGCTCAAATCCATCGTGCCCGTACCCCCAGACACTGTCGAGCAGTTGAGCACGCGTGTGAACCCGGCCAGGATGGCGAGCGAACTGCCACAATAAATCGAACTCCTTGGCAGTCAGTTCAACTTCGCGATTGTCTCTTCGTACCCTGCGTTTTGAAGGATCAATCTCCAGCTCGTCAAAAACCAGCGCCTCACTACCCGCCTCGATGCCCGGTTGCCGATATTGATGTTCTCGACGCAGTATTGCATTTACCCTCGCAACTAACTCCGGGATGCTAAACGGTTTCGGTAAATAATCGTCGGCACCGACCTCGAGTCCGAGCACACGATCGAGTTCGGATGTTTTGGCAGTCAGCATAAGCACCGGAGTAAATACTTTTTCGGCTCGTAATGCGCGACAAACATCCATACCGTCCATGCCTGGCAACATGATATCCAGAATTACGAGATGGTATTCACCACCCAGCGCACGTTTGAGCCCGATTTCGCCATTTGCTGCATGATCGACAAACAAATGCCTGCCGCGCAAATTAATTGAAACGAGGTTTGCTATGTCCAGGTTGTCTTCAATGACAAGTATTCTTTTCTGCATGTTGTTGTTGCACCAGCCGAATTACCTGTTTGACCCTTGCAGCCTCAATAAGCTCCGTAAAACCTCGCTATTTTGCTAGATACTTGTCACAACACCATCACAGCGCTGAAATTGATTTATTGTGCGGCCAGGGCTGCAGGGCTAGTCATTCAAAATCATCGCCGCTGCGCGTTCACCGATCATCAGGCAGGGTGCATTGATGTTGCCATTGGTGATGGTCGGCATTACCGAGGC
>JARFPR010000529.1 GCA_029288195.1 Gammaproteobacteria bacterium
GCTGCACTTGACCTGGCACAATCACTGCAGGGAATCCCCGGTGTCAGCGCCATCGACGATGATCTCCCCTATGGCAGGGAGCAATTGATATACGAGTTGAGCCCGGCTGGCGAGGCGCTTGGCTTATCGATCACCGATATCGGGCGTCAGTTGCGGGCCGCCTATGACGGCATCATCCTGCAACGCTTTCAGCAGGGCGCCGACGAGGTCGAAGTTCGTTTACAGCTGCCCGACTCCGAGCAGCGGCGTCTCGACAGTTTGCTGTACCTGCCGATAAAGCTCCCCAATGGTGAGTTCGTGGCCCTCGAAACGGTCGCCAACTGGCGCTCGGCACAGGGCTTCGAGACCTTGCGCCATTTCAACGGCAGACTGTCGGTTGACGTGTCAGCGGATGTCAACGCCGCGCTTAACAACACCTCGGAAATCGTCGCCGACCTGACTCAGTTTACGCTGCCTGAACTGGCCAGTAAGTACGGCGTTCAGTTCAGCATCGAGGGACGCTCAGCCAGTCAACGCGAAACCTTCGCCGATATGCGCACCGGCGCAATTATTGCGCTGACATTGATGTATCTCGTCTTAGCCTGGGTGTTTTCATCCTATGGCTGGCCCTTCCTGGTAATGCTGACCATACCTCTCGGACTGACGGGAGCCGTGCTCGGTCACTGGTTCATGGACATGAACATGACTATCCTGTCACTGTTCGGCTTTTTTGGCCTGTCGGGCATCGTTGTCAACGACTCAATTATCCTGGTCATGTTTTACCGCCATATCAGGGATAAGGGGGCATCCATCCGCGAGGCGCTGGAAGAAGCCGCCTGTCAGCGCCTGCGCGCAGTATTACTAACCTCGCTTACGACCATCGCGGGCCTGACGCCATTGCTGTTCGAAACCTCGCGCCAGGCACAGTTCCTGATACCGATGGCGGTTTCAATCGCCTTCGGTCTTGCCTTTGCGACGCTGCTGATATTACTGGTGATTCCAGCGATGCTGTCTATCTATGAAGACGTGCACGCCGGGTTACTGTCCGAACCACAGCCCGACGAGGGACTGACATGACCCAATTCTCGCGCTTGCACAAGGAACAACTTCGCGCGGTGGCGGAACCGATCTGGAAAAACATCGTCGAAGCCGCGCGTGAGCAAAACTACGCCAGGTTTTCGCGTGGTTTCTCAAACGACTTACTGGCAAAACTATCGGAAGAGCATTTTCGTCAGAGCTGCGAGGACTTCCCGGTATTAACCTCGATCGAGCCCGACTTCGAATTTATCGATTCGATTCACCGGGAAAATTCGATCACCATCTTGTGGCGGCTCAGCAGCTCGAAATTCGACGGAGAGTTCCTCGGCCAGTTGACCCTGCAAAGTGGTGACAAGGGTATGGAAATCACCGCGGTTTCGGTGAACTAGTCGGTACCGCCGACTGTTATTTCATCGATCTTCAAGCTGGGCTGCCCTACCCCTACCGGTACCGACTGTCCTTCTTTACCACAGACACCGACACCCTGGTCCAGTTCCAGGTCATTGCCCACCATCGATATTTTGCCCATGACCTCGGGGCCGGATCCAATCAGGGTTGCACCCTTAACCGGTGCCGTAATCTTGCCTTTTTCGATCAGGTAGGCCTCAGAGAGCGAAAATACAAAACGCCCCGAAGTGATATCTACCTGGCCGCCGCCAAAATTCACCGCGTAAAGGCCCTTGTCCACCGAGCTGAGAATTTCCCCGGGGTCGCTTTCACCGGGGAGCATATAAGTATTGGTCATGCGCGGCATTGGCAGATGGGCAAAAGATTCACGTCGCCCGTTTGAAGTTGACCGGGTTCCCATCAATCGGGCATTCATCTTGTCTTGCATGTATCCCTTGAGTATGCCGTTTTCGATCAGCGTCGTGCATTGTGCGGGAACACCCTCGTCGTCCACGGTTAACGAACCACGGCGGTCAACCAGCGTACCGTCATCTACCACCGTGCACAGCGGTGAAGCCACCTGCTGACCCAACTTGTTACTGAACGCCGAAGTACCCTTGCGATTGAAATCTCCTTCCAGGCCGTGACCGACCGCTTCGTGTAACAGGACGCCGGGCCAGCCTGGTCCCAATACTACGGGCATGGTGCCGGCGGGCGTCGCAACCGATTCAAGATTTACCGCGGCCTGCCGGACCGCTTCGCGTGCCAGTTCATAGGCCCGCTCAGAGTCAAAAAAAACATCGTATGCATGCCGACCACCACAACCGGCGCTGCCCTGTTCACGACGCTCCGCCTGATGCATCAACACGGTAACATTAAGACGAACCAACGGGCGTATGTCGGACGCCAGCGTATTATCGGTAGCCGCGACCAGTATATGGTCGATACCACCCGACAACGAAATAATGACCTGTTCGATACGCTCATCCAGCGAGCGGGTATAGGCATCAAGTTTTTTGAGAAGTTCGACTTTTTCTTCAGCACTGCGACCATCCACCGGGTTGTATGAAGTGTACAAGGCAGTCGCAGGCCTATTCGCCAGCTTAATCTCGCTGCTTCCGGACTGGCCTTGCTTTACAATCGCACGCGCATTACCGACCGCCTGGGTAATCGCATTACTGCGCAGATCATCACAATAGGCGAAACCGGTTTTCTCCTCGGACATGGCACGAATGCCTACCCCTTTCTCGATATTAAAACTACCCTCGCGCAAAATGCCGTCATCCATCACCCAGGATTCCTGTTGACTGGTTTGAAAATACAGATCCCCTGCATCGACATTTTTGCCCTGTAAGCCATCGAGAAATCCGCCGAGCTGCTCAATTTGCAGTTCGCTCGGTTCGAGAATAGCTTTACTAACTGCCTCTAAAGTTGACGCCATATCTAGTTATTGCTCCATTTCGTCGCGATTGCCGACCACGAGTTTGATTTCATCGGCTGCCTGTGTACCCGATAGCAGCGAGATATAATCTGAGGGCACACCGAGAGATATCAACCAGTCCCGCATTTCCGCCGCCCAGAGTTCACCGCTGTCCTCGCCCGGATATCGAATGATCATAATCCTGTCTCCACCCTTGCCCCAGTAGCTCACCGCGGAGCGTATAGCTGACAGTTGCGGAATTACCGCACCAGAACGCGGCCGCGCCCATTCATCTGCGCTCAGCGTAAAAATACGGACCGAGTTAGCCCACACATGACCCGTTACCAGGAGCAGACAGAGGATACAGGCTCTACTTTTCATGTTTCGGTAATTCTTGCTGGTTTTCATCAACAGCCTTTATCAATTCAATCTGGGGATCATCCCAACTTCCGGTGATCTTGTATTCGACTTCCACGGCATCGTCTATGGATTTTTTAAACAGGTTTTGCAACAGCAGCAAACCCCATCCGACCGTGCTCCCTGCCGAAACCGCGCCTATTAACGGCAGAGTTTGCCGGATTTTCGGTGTGACACGAATAAGCTGGTCATAATCACGCGTTTTTATGCCTGTCTGACCCGAAATCTTGATTTTAGCAGCGGGACCATCCATCCGGGTATCTTCGGTAAAAAGTATGCCGCTATCTATCCGGTAGGATCCGGTAATTTTATCAAATTCCATACCCTCAACCACCACGTCGGAAAAGTCGAGTGATAGCCGCCTTGGTAACGCGCTCAAACTCAACAGTCCAACAAACCTGCCACCACCCGGTTCGACGTTATTGAGTATTCCGTCGGTAATTTTCAGCTCGGCTTGACCTTTAAAATTATCCAGCTCGAAAGCCAGCAATGGTGCCGACCAGGTAAACCCACCGTTAAAGTCTACGCTGCCATCAGTCATGGAGTCTCCGAATCCTAGTCCCGCTATCGCCTGGCCTAAATCAGGGCCCTTGAAACCCAAGTTGACACTGGAAAGATGGGAACGATCAGTTACATCGTAATCCCATTGCGCTTTTCCAGACATAATAATCTCTTCACGACGCATGCTGAAATTATCGACATGAAGTGTATTGTCAATTTGCCTGGCTTCAATTAGTGCATCGTTAAACAGCATGTCATGATAAACCAGTGCCTGGGAGCTGAAGCGAAAATCAGTCAAATCACCCGGTAGCAATGCGGCATAATCTGCTTCCTGGTCAAGTTTGTCCAGTCTCAGGTACTCCAGGTCAACAACAAGCGGATTTTGTGGAGAAATCTGGCTCGGAGCTTCAAAGCGGCCGCTGAGCAGCGACGATTGAATTTCTCCAGCAAAGCGGTGATCGGTTTGGTTAACTTCGAATACAACTTTTTCTAGTACCCGGTTAAAGGCATTAACCCGATCAAATTCCAGACTGGCAGATCGGAGCAGATCGGAGCTCGACACGCCGGAGCCCTTGAAAACCTGAATCCAGTCGTCAATTGAAATCTCGGGTACAAATCCGTAGAGATGCAGTCCCGGCGGCGCTGGTGGCTCCAGCCCCGTCGCGAAGGCAAACTCGAGCGAATCCAGCTGAAAATCCTGCTCATTGCTCGAGCTCATCTGTCCTCGACCATGAATATCGGAACCGAGGTCAGTCGTGAAATGAATCTGTTGCGGGAAAAACTTGACCTCAGCCGAAACGCTGGAAGAGTCTTGCCTGGACTTGGCAAAAGGCGCAGGTAGCGCTATTTCCGTATTTTTTATCTTGCTGGCCGCACTTATCTGCAAATACGGGATTTCGTCTGATGCTGTTTCCGCGGCAAAGTTCAGCCTCACTTGCCAATCGCTTTTGCCGCTAACGTACCGTGTCAAATTCTCGGGCAGTTGCTTTAACAGATTCCTGGATTCAACAATTCCGTTAACATCTACAATCGTATCGCCACCCGGTTTTACGGTTCCGATCTCAATCCCGACCGGATCTTCGAAGTACCTGGCACTCAGATCATGGGCAACAATCGTATCCTCGGTTACCTGCAGTTGGCCGTTTATCTGTGACAGGTCGAGCCCCCAATTCCGCGCGCTCGCACGCGCATTTTTGAGATCGACCAGGACACGGACCTGTTGTTTCTCGTCTCCGCTGTGCAACGGCAAGCTAATTTTAATATCGCTGCTGACGTCACCTCCAAGGTCGTGCAAATTTCCGATCACTTCACGATATCGTTGCCCGACTGGAGTATCGGTCCATATACGGATTGCGTCGGCTGTCGGTGAATCTGCCTGAATCCCGAGTTCCAGCACTGCTTTATTGAAATCGGCGATCGATCCCTGGGCGCGGGCATTATCAAGGTTCTCATAACTGGCTCGATCAAGATCGAACTCAAGTCCAGTATTATGAAATAAAACCCTGCCAGTACCGTTCCTGGCATGCAGCCAACCGGGTGCAAAAAACACGTCGGCCTGCTCGACATTGAAATCGACAAAAAACTCGCCCGATTTTTCTTGTTGAAGCTTTTCGAAGCCGCTTAGCCTGCCGTGGAACTGTAGATCGCCAGCAGGTGCAAATCCTCCCTTGATGCCGCGGTCCAGCCAGGCCAAGGTTTTCTCTGGCAATAGTTTTATCGGCATATATTTACCGGCACTGCTTGCGTCAGCATCGGTAAAATTAGCCCGCAGGTACATGAACGGACGCTCGTGCTCATCGGATTCCATCCACACGCGGCCCGAAACTTTGGCATCCTGGTTGCTGGCATGGAACTTGTTGACTGAAAATGAAATTTCACCTGAATCGTTGCGGCTGGCATTAGCATTCAATTCGAGCGCATCAAATTTCAGTGGAGCCCTGAAAAAGCCAGCGAAGTCGAGACTGACCTGCTCGCCATGGACCTTTATCCCGAGCCGCTTGTCCGCTAACAGAAAATCAGCGTTTAGATTCGTTGCGCCTGGGATATTTCCGAATGCCTCGTTGTTTACCTGGACCGCTTGACCGCCTATTTTAAATTCCTCCGGTCGCTGCAGATCAATATTGAACACCAGGTCCCGAAGTAATCCCTGCAGTTTACCTTGCGCGATTTGCTGATTGACGTTTGCCGGTAGCCACTGTCCCGCTATTGCTGGCAAACCGGAGATCTGAAATCGGTTAACCCACGCAGAAACCAGGGTCTGGTCGGGTCCGTCGGCGACCTCCAACTGGGCACGAAATCCTAGAACATTCTGATTATCGATTCTCAAACGGTCAACGTTGCTGGTAACGCGCCAACTGGATTTACGTTGAATGGCACTGAATCGCGCATGATAATCCACCGCCAGGGGCGTTTTATCTGTAAAGACCTGCAGCAGGCCTTGCTTAAGTACCATGTCTCCATTGACGGCGACGACACGGGCACCGGACATGTTTATCCAGGCTTCACCATCCAGTGCGCCATTGGTCAAGCCCCAGGTATTCAAGTCAAATAACCCGGCAATGGCAGGCAATTGCAAATTAGACACATCGATATAGAAAACGCTTCGATCCGGGCCTACGACCGATTTCACCAATATGCCCTGCCCGAGTTCATCCGGCAGCGCGGCGCTTAGCTGTGTAAAAAACTGACCTTGCTGGTAGTTGATGTGTGCTGAGACGCGTTCTAACAAGTAGGTCGCGGAATTTTTTTCATCGCGGATGATTAGCCGACGTAAATCGAGTTTGAGATAGCGCGGCACGAATGCCAGCGATTCAATGAAATCGAAGGTCGAACTTCGATTTTTGCCGGTGCCAATCTCGAATTCGTCAGCCCACCATCGACCTGACTCATCTCTCGTTAATTCCAGTTTTTCGATTTTGCCTGAAATTTCAAGCACCACAGGTACTTCCTCCCTCAGGCTGGCCCAAAAATCGAACTCAACCGTGAGGTGATCAATAAATAATGGTTGTGATCTATCGGGCAGGTTTATCGAGACATTCTCGATACGTAGTATCGGATTGAAGCGATTTACTTCGCCGCTAACCCCGGTAAAGACGATACCTTTACTGACATCACGCTCCAGCAGGTACGCAATTTCGGGTTTGAAATACTCGATATTGCTTATCGCGAGCCTCAACCCGCCCATGATAATCGCCAGCAGGATGACAGCGACTACGAACACTCCAAGGCTAATTCTTTTTAGCAGCTCCATTCGGTCAGCTCGAGATATTTAGACTGGCACCACGTCATAAGATTCTTGAGATAAGTGTGCCTCTACCTGAAGTTTGACCGGAATTTTGATAAAGGTTTCGAGTTCGGCCAAATTTGCCGCCTCTTCGTCGAGTAATCTGTCGACGACATCCTGGTTTGCCATAACCAGCAATTGCCGCGCTTCATCATAAAAGCGGGCTTCGCGCAGGATTTCGCGGAATATCTCGTAGCATACGGTTTCAGTGGTCTTAAGCGAACCTCGGCCATGGCAGGTTTTACAGGGTTCACACAGAATATGCTCCAGGCTTTCGCGTGTGCGCTTACGCGTCATCTCGACCAGCCCCAAGGGTGAAACCTCACAAACCTGGGTCTTGGCATGGTCCTTATCAAGATACTTCTCGAGCGATTTCAATACCTGACGCTTATGATCCTCGTGCTCCATGTCGATGAAATCGATGATGATAATACCCCCGAGGTTGCGTAACCTGAGTTGCCGTGCGATGGCCTGTGAGGCCTCCATATTGGTTTTGAAAATGGTTTCTTCGAGGTTTTGGTGACCCACGAACGCACCGGTATTGATATCAATAGTCGTCATCGCCTCGGTCTGGTCAATGATCAGGTAACCACCTGATTTAAGACTGACCTGGCGTGCGAGCGCACGTTGCAGCTCATCATCGATATTGTAAACATCAAACAATGGACGTTCGCCTGGATAGTGTTCAATCCTGGCTGGCAGGTCCGGAATATAACGCGTCGCGAAATCGGTCATACGCTGGTAAGTTTCTCGAGAATCAACTTTTACCAGGCTGGTATCAACCCCCACCATGTCACGCAGGGTACGTATCGACAACGGCAGATCCTCGTGAATCATACTCCCGGCAGGCACCGATTCTGCATGCTCGAGCAACGACCCCCACAGCTTGGATAAAAAAGCGATATCCATCTGCAATTCGGTCTCTTCAACGCCTTCCGCGGCGGTACGAATAATACAACCGCCAACCTGGCTTTCGGAACGGCAGGCCTCGATCAGTTTTTTCAGGCGTTCACGCTCGGCTTCATCCTCGATCTTGACCGATATACCCACAGAGGTAGAGTTTGGCATGTAAACCAGGTAGCGCGAGGGTACGGATATACTGGTCGTCAAGCGTGCTCCCTTGGTGCCAATGGGATCTTTGACAACCTGAACCAATACAGTCTCCCCTTCACGTAAAAGCTCATTGATTGTCGGGCGCGCGGTATTTTCCTCCACAACGGCGCTATCATCACCCTTATCGATATCGGAGACGTGCAGAAACCCGGCCTTGTCGAGACCTATATCGACAAAAGCGGCCTCCATACCAGGCAGCACCCGATTGACCTTGCCTTTGTATATATTGCCGACAATTCCGCGGCTACGCTGGCGCTCGATACTGACTTCCTGCAACGCCCCGTTCTCCACTATCGCCACCCGGGTTTCCTGGGGCGTTATATTGATCAGTATTTCTTCGCTTATAATCATAATCAAAACATCGCTATATCTGCGTCTTGCAGTAACTCCGCAGTCTCGTAAAGTGGCAAACCCATAACCGCTGAATAACTTCCTTCAAGGTGTTCAATAAAGATAGCAGCCTTACCCTGGATTGCGTAGGCACCCGCCTTGTCCATCGGTTCCCCGGTCGCACAATAGGACTCGATTTCCGCTGCCGATATTGATCTGAAGCTCACCCTGTTTTGGGTTAGTCGTAACCCGACATTGCCCGGCGTGGCTAAAGCGACGGCACTCAATACCAGGTGTTGCCTGCCAGACAATTGCTGCAATATAGAATGGCATTGCTCGCCATCGGCAGGCTTGCCAATGGTATCACCATCAAGTGCGATGGTAGTATCAGCCGCCAGCACGGCGTAAGGTTCCTGCTGTCCTTCCAGTTGCTCAGCGACAACCGCGGCCTTGGTTCTGGCCATGCGGCTTACGTACTCGATGGGCGATTCCGTTGGCTCCCTACTCTCATCGATGTCCAGGGCTTGAACGACAAATTCAATCCCAATCTGGCGCAATAACTCGGCCCTGCGGGGCGATTTGGAGGCGAGGTAAATCATTGTGACATGATAGCTTGAAAGCCTGTCCGGGTCGCCTATTCGCGATGATATGGGTGACCTTTGAGGATGGTCCAGGCACGGTACAGCTGTTCCACAAGCACTACCTTGACGAGCGCATGCGGCATCGTCATTTTTCCAAGTGAGACCCGATGCCGGCAGACTTCGATACAGGCTGGCGACAAACCATCCGGCCCACCGATAATCAGGTTGACGCGTGGAAAATCAAACATCCAGCTTTGCAGATGCTTTGACCAGTCGGCACTTGACCATGATTCACCACCTTCATCGAGTGCAATATTAAGGCTACCGGAAGGCAATTTTTCCAATATAAGGGCTGACTCCTGTTGTTGCAGGCGTGCGCGGGACTGTTGTGATTTGCGAGACGCAAGCGGCACGGTCACGAATTGTAGCGAGATTTCCCTCGGCATCCGTTTCAGGTAATCATCGCAGGCGGTGTCAACCCAGGCAGGCAGTTTTTGCGCGACATTGATAACCTGGATCCGCATTCTCAGCCCACAGCCAGTTCTTCGCCCCAGAGTTTTTCAAGATCATAGTAGAGTCGCACATCAGGTAACATGATATGAATGATTACGTCGCCGAGATCAACCAGTACCCATTCACCGATATCCTCCCCTTCAACGCCGATGGCGGGGCTATCAGCCGCCTTCGCAGCCTCGACTACCGATTCGGCAATTGCACTGACATGGCGCCTGGAGCTCCCGCTCGCAAATATCATGTAGTCGGTGAAACTGGACTGGGCACGCACATCCAGCAGCACTACATTTTCCGCCTTCAGGTTATCCAGCGCCTCTAGCGCCATTTTTTTGGTTGCCTCGACCTGCAAGCTGGGGGGATTGGTTTCAGTCAATGGTTCTCCGGTATAAATTATGTTTATTTATATAGTCTGCCACCACCGGGCGTATGCATCGCTCCGTGGCCTCACCCTGCTCCAACGCGGCACGCACTTCGCTTGATGAGCAGTCAGGCGCTTCGACTTCGAGCATTAGAATGGCACCCGCCAAA
>JARFPR010000038.1 GCA_029288195.1 Gammaproteobacteria bacterium
CATCATGATGCCGGTGGAAAATGTCGAAAAACCCTCGATGCCGGCACGTACCCCGAGCAGGGTACCCTGGAGTCCGTTGGCGAGCATCATGCAGCCGATGCCGAGCAGTATTGCCCAGGAGGATCCGAGGTCTTTCCACATGCGAGTCGTGTTCCGGTTGGTGACAGTCAGTCAAGTTGAAGCTGCGCGGAGTTTAGTAGAGGGCTGACCTGCCAGCAATGATTAATTAAACGCCGGATAAGCTGGCTCGAAGCTGAATCTCACGGTGGCAACAATAGTTTTCTAGTCCCCGAATTCAGTCACGTCGAAATAAATTGCCTGGATGTTCCCGAGTTACTATCCGGCTTTCTACCTGGGTGGCAGTTGGGATATAGTAACCGTGAAATTTTTGAGGTGAACATATGGCATCGGGTTCGAAGCTTGTCATCATTGCAGCACTGATCGGTAATTCGCTGATATCGGTCACCAAGTTTGTTGCAGCGTCGATTACCGGCAGTTCGGCAATGCTGTCGGAAGGGATTCATTCACTGGTGGATTCCGGAAACCAGGTATTATTGCTATACGGCATGAAGCGTGCCGCCAAACCGCCTGATGAAGATTTTCCGTTCGGTCACGGCAAGGAAATATATTTCTGGAGTTTCATTGTCGCTATCCTGATATTTGCGCTCGGTGGCGGCATCTCTATTTACGAGGGTATCCAGCATATCCAGCATCCCGAACCGATCAGTAATCCGATGATTAACTATATCGTCCTCGGGCTGGCAATGGTCTTCGAGGGTGTCGCCTGGTACTTCGCGTTTCGTGAATTCAGCCGCTCCAAGGGTCGCTGGGGATTCCTCGAAGCCATTCAACGTGCCAAGAACCCTACGATATTCGTGGTGTTGTTCGAAGACAGCGCGGCGATGCTGGGCTTAATGGTTGCCTTTGCCGGTGTATGGATGAGCCAGGCAACCGGCATCCTGATATTCGATGGCATCGCCTCGGTTATTATCGGACTGATCCTGATCGGCACCTCGATCTGGTTAGCCTATGAAACCAAGAGCCTGTTGATTGGTGAAAGTGCCAACACAGCCGTAATTCGTGGTATTCGTGATAGTTTGAGGGGGCGACCCCATGTCGAACATGTCAACGAGGTGTTAACCATGCACATGGGTCCGGATTTTATCCTCGCCAATATCAGTGTAGATTTTGCCGATAAGATCAGCGCAGAGGAAGTCGAGGCAGACATCGCCGCAATTGATCGCGCGATCAAGCAGAAATTCCCCGAGGTAAAGCGCGTCTTCATCGAGGCGGAAAAGCGTAGCAACAGGTTTCCCCACCACTCCTGACCCTAATAGCGAAAGGTGGGAGAACGAAACTATTGCGGGATTAATAAGAAAGCCCGGCCCGCACTAGCGGGCCGATACGAATTTCTCTGGTTTCCCTGCCGTTACTTATCGTGACGCTCGAGAAAATCTTCCAGTTTTTGTGCAAGTACGTCCCAGATTGCCATGGGTCCTGCAGTTTGTACGGTTTCTTCACGCCAGTTTTTAATCGGCATGGTTTTGATTTCGTCCGCTTTTTGTTGCAGCTTTAGTCGCTGTTCATCGTAATCCTTCAATTCAGAGCGGGTTTCATGCTTTTCATCCAGGTGTTTGATAGCCCCATGGGCGCGCTCGTAGAGTTCATCGATATGCTTCAGTCGTGATTCGTACTCACGAATGTGCTGATCGATTAACTGTTCTTTGTTGGTCATTCTATATATCTCCAATCTACAAGTTATTACCTTACTACCGTTTATACTCTCTTGCCTGATCTATATCAAAAAAATGGGTTGATCGAGACCATGGGCAAGGCTAATCTTCAGGCACATTATAATCCAACCATTGCATGTCCACATCGACTCTACTCGAAACCCGTGATCTAGGCTGTATCCGTAACGATCGTCAATTGTTCGTGAAGCTCGAATTCGCGCTTGAAGCGGGCGATATGCTGGTGGTCGAAGGCCCGAATGGCTGCGGTAAAACCAGCCTGTTGCGCATTCTGACCGGGCTCAGACTGGCAGATGGCGGCGAAATCCTGTGGCGCGGTGTTCCGATTGATCGCCTGGCCGGCGATTATTACGAGCAGGTCGCCTATGTTGGTCATCACGACGGCGTAAAGCATGAACTTTCCTGTCTCGAAAATTTACGTCTGGCGAGGGCAATGGGCGTGCCTTCCGAGCAAAGCCTTGACGATGTGCTGGAGCAGGTAAATCTTTATGCCTACGCAGAAACCGAAGTAGGTAGTTTGTCTGCAGGGCAGAAGCGCAGGCTGGCGCTGGCCCGCCTGCTGGCAACCGATTCGATGCTGTGGATTCTGGACGAACCTTTCACCTCGCTCGACAGGGACAGCATGGCAATGTTCGCGTTGCTGTTTGAACAACACCTGGAGCAACAGGGATTGATCGTGATGACATCACACCACGATATTTCTCTGCCGGGACAAAAAGTGCAGCGTATACATCTGGGTGCGCAGACATGAGTCATCGATTATCCCTGCTGCAGGCATTTGTCTTCCTGCTGCGTCGTGATCTGTTGCTGGCGTTGCGCAATCGCGCCGAGTACACGATGCCGCTGTTATTTTTTGTGCTGGTAATAACCCTGTTCCCGCTGGCACTGGGTGCCGAGCCCGTGCTGCTGGCGCGCATTGCGCCCGGGATAATCTGGGTCGCGGCTTTACTCGCGGCGATGCTGTCGCTGGACAGCATTTTTCGCTCCGATTTCGATGACGGGTCGCTGGAACAGATTCTGCTCAGCGCCCATCCCGTTGCCGTGCTGGTGCTGGCAAAAGTGAGTGCGCATTGGCTGGTAACCGGATTACCATTACTCATCGTGGCGCCGTTACTGGCGGAAATGCTCGGAATGCCGACCTCGGCCCAGGGGACGCTACTATTGACTATACTCATTGGAACCCCAATATTGAGTTTGATAGGGGCGATTGGCGTTGCGCTTACGGTAGGTTTAAGAAAGGGTGGTATAATCCTGTCGCTTTTGGTTTTGCCCTTGTACGTGCCGGTGCTGATTTTTGCGGCCAGCGCGATTGAAAATGCCGCGATGGGATTCGAGGTATCGGCGCAGATTTATATGCTGCTGGCGTTCCTGTTTCTATCGGTTTCATTGTCGCCCTGGGCGACGGCGGCGGCTTTACGAATGTCGGCAAGTTAGGAAATTAAAGGGATTTCAATGTTTCTCTGGTTTCACAAGTTAGGTTCACCCCCGCATTTTTACCGCATCGCCGGTAAATGGATTCCGTGGCTGACCTGGATCTTCCTGGCCTTTTTACTGACGGGCCTCTACGGTGGTTTGATCGAAGCGCCACCCGACTATCAGCAGGGTGAAAGCTACCGCATCATTTTTGTGCACGTGCCATCGGCGTGGATGTCGTTACTTATTTACGTTGTAATGGCTTTTTGCGGTGCCATAGTCATCATCTGGCGGATGAAACTTGCCGAGGTGGTGTTGATCAGTAGCGCGCCGATAGGCGCCAGTTTTACTTTTCTTGCGTTGGTTACCGGGTCGCTGTGGGGTAAGCCCATGTGGGGTACTTACTGGGTCTGGGATGCAAGATTGACGTCGGAA
>JARFPR010000094.1 GCA_029288195.1 Gammaproteobacteria bacterium
ACGATCGCGGTCAGCGGTGCCCGGGGGGGCCATACGGTCGACTTCCGGCGTCTTGCCATGCAGGGGATGACACTCGTTGGCCGGACAGAATCATTCAAAGACGGTGTGATGCACTTCGCGACAGATCTTGCGGACAACCTGGCGCAAGGGGACGCCAATACCCTGTCGGTGCTCGACGAAGCCGACGCTTATGTTGTGCGAAATGGGCTCGACCTTCCCGAGGAACCCGAAGCGCGCAAATTTGAACCGGATCCGCAGTGCGTGACCAGTCCTGTTCTGGAACTGGACCTGGCAGAGGCTGGAATTACCTCGATCGTCTGGGCAACAGGCTTTGCCGTTGATTACACCTGGTTGCAGGTTGACGCGTTCGACGAAGCAGGCCAGCCGAGGCATCAGCGCGGCATTTCGGCGGAGCCCGGGGTCTATTTTCTGGGCTTGCCGTGGCAGTCGCGACGGGCGTCCTCCTTCATCTGGGGCGTCTGGCACGATGCCAGGTTTCTGGCGGAGCATATTTCCACGCTACGCAAGTACCTGGCGTACAATACTTCCGCGCAACGCGAATCTGGAAAAGCATAATCCTTTGCAGTTTTAAAAATCGACGAAAGTTTTTCGAACCCGGGACTCGAGCAACGGAATTGCCTTTTCGAGCACGTATTCCTTGAAATGCGACGTCTCCTGGTGCGCCTCGAGACCGCTGACGTCATGGTATTTTTCATAGATGAAAAACTCACGCGGATTATCCGGATCGACATGTGTAGTGTAGGTAATCACGCCCGGCTCCTGTCGTGACGCCTCGCCAAGGATTCCCAGGATTTCGTGAATCTCCACTTCGTGACCTTCTTTTGCGGTCCAGTTCACCGCCAGTACATATGCCATGTTTTTCTCCGCAATAAATCAATGGTTTCACCTTTAAAGTTTAACAATTCTTCACCTTTGGCGGGATGTCTATCTGCATGCCAATTGTTAGAATGGTTAGCGTACCTACGAATGTTTGCACATGCCAATTTATCGTTGTTAATTACTATGCATGATCACAATTATCATATAGGGCTATACACATGACAGAGTTACTCGAAAAATTTGATATCAACCAGTATTTACCCGCTGCGATTGAATGGGCGACCAACATCTTACTGGCTATTATTATTTTGCTGCTGGGATTCTGGATCGCCAAAAAGGCGTATCGAGCAATTACCGGTATGAGCCAGAAGAACAAGCACCTGGATGATACCCTGTTGCGTTTTTTAGGCAGTCTTGCGCGTTACGTTATTCTTGCCTTCGTATTTATTGCTGTACTCAATCGCTTTGGTGTACAGACCGCTTCTATCATTGCGTTACTGGGTGCGGCAGGCCTGGCTATTGGTCTGGCGTTACAGGGAGCTATGACAAACCTGGCCGCTGGCGTCATGCTGTTAATTTTCAGGCCATACAAAGTGGGCGACTTTATTGATGCCGCCGGATGTTTTGGATGTGTCACCGAAATTGATATGTTCACGACTATACTTGGGACCTTCGATAACCAACAAATCATTGTGCCTAACAGCAAGATCTGGGGTGAGCAGATCATCAATCATTCACATTATGAAGTGCGTGGTGTCGATATGCATTTTGGTATCGCCTATGATGAGAATATTGATGCTGCCCGTAAAGTGATTGAAGGTGTTATCAATAGTCACCCACACATTCTCAAAGATCCCGAGCCCTTTATCGAGGTTGAAACGCTCAACGACAGCTCCGTCGATTTCCTTGTCAGACCGTTTTGCAACGGTGAGCATTATTTTGATGTGTTGTATTCCGTGCCGGAACAGGTCAAAAAGGCACTGGATGAGAATAATATCGAAATTCCATTCCCGCACCGTAAGGTGATTGTGGTCAATCAGAACGATTAAGCTCGGGGACTATATCGATTCACACGTCGATCATCCTTGATGGCGCACAGGCTCAGGTCGTCAAAATAGACCCCCTGGGAGGTGTCGGAGCCGGAGAAGTCGACGTAAAGCGTAAAGGCCTGACATGAGCTGGCCTTCTCCGGATAAAGCGACTCCATCGGAGCATGAAATTCGTGGCAATCCACTCTGCTGTATCCGATTTGCTCGCCAAAGTGGATCGCAGTCAACGATAAAAAGTATAAGTACCCTGTTTCTCGCAGGCAAGCCGGCATAACCGGTCGTGATTTTCCGCTTGATGCCGGTTTCGAAAAAACCTGGGATTAAGCTGGTTTCAGTAAACAGGTATACTGTCCCCGATTTGCTTGTGTCCAATCCCGGACATCTTGGAGAATTTTCAGGTTTAATCGTGAATATCGAAGCAGAGACTAAAAGAATTCAGGATTTTGTCGATAAGGGTAATTACCACGCAGCCTATAATATCGCTCTTTCAGGTTTAAATGCCTGTCGTCGAGCAAATGATCAACCGGGAACGGATCTGTTCATCGGAATTATCAGGGGTGTCGTCGACTCGCTGGCCAGGGAGTTTGGCAGTCAGCCGGCATCGAGGTAAGGCCCACCGAGTAGTAAAACCGCCATGCCGGTACCCGTTGCCAGCACCACGTTGTTGGAACGCCACATTATTAGCACCACACAGGTCATCGCAATGATTTCACTGATGCTACCCTGTCTGACTGCTGGAGCCAAAATCGCCATGAAGGCGCAGCCGGGAAGGGCTTCGAGTACTGGTTGGATGCCGCGAATATGCCGCAACTGCAGGCCGATGAAGTAACCCGTGATCCGGGTCAGGTATAAAATCAGCGCCATCATTGCGATCGCGATTAAAGTGGCGTTAGTTTCAACCATAAGCGCGGCGCACCTGGATGATTGCGACGATCATGCCTGCAACGACCGAGCCGAGTAAGACCAGGTAGTCTGCCATCCCGAGTTCAAAAAGGATTAATGCAACAATGCCGGCCACGATCCAGGGTGTGGGTTTCGTTTTCGAGTTCTTGAAAAACAGCATCATCATGGTCGCCAACACCAGCGGGCCGGCGAAGTCGACTGCACCGAGGTCGAGAGTGGCAAAAAGGTGGGCGGCGTTTAACCCCAGGAAGGTCGAACAAAGCCAGCTCATCATCATCGACACACCGTAACCGGTAACATACCCCAGGCGGTCGACTTCGTCGTCCATACGAAAACTGTTGACGACGCCCGGGTCGTTTAGCAGGAACAACAATACCAGGCGTCGACGCAGGCTATGACCGTCGAAATGATGCGTCATCGCCATACCCAGTAGCAGGTTACGCGAGCTGATCAGGGTTACCGATAGCGCGATCGTGGCCAACGGCAACGGCGCCTGCCAGAATTCCAGTGCGGCGAATTGACCCGAGGCGGTGAAAACCGAAGCGCTCATTAACATCGCGTGCCAGTTTTCGATGCCGATGGCGGCCGCGGCAATACCGAACATCACCCCAAACAAAAAGGTCGAGATGAAGTAATCCCCCGATGTGCGAATGCCGAGTAACGCGCTTTGCCAGGTAGACATCAGTGGGCGCGCGCCAGGAGTTCAATCAGAAACGGCTGGAATGCCACGCCAACAGGATTGGGCGACATCAGGTTCGATGTGGTGGCCTGGCTGCTCAAATCGGGAGTCCGGTTGTTGTTGACTGTTTTTCTGCAGCGACGATACCACAGTCGTTGCTAATTTTAGTGAACTTATTTTGCGCCGGTTAAAGGGTCAAATTAGATATAATGCAGCATCGTCAAGCGAACAGAAAACAGGGAGAACCGGGGATGCATAAATACGCCAAAGATGATTTGCCAGGAGGGCTGGAACCCTGGCCGTTCGATAATCCGGCGTCGAATTACAAGATCCTGCGCGGGGCTCCGCGAGCGTCGGGTCGGCTCGATCACGGTGCCAATCAAGGTCCAAATCGCCTTGGCATCTGGTCCTGTACTGAAGGCGCGTTCGAATGCACCGAGCTCGGCGACGAACTGCAAACTATTATTCGCGGGCAGTTGACCCTGACCCGGGTGGGCGGCGAGTCGATCTCCTGTGGTCCGGGGGACAGCATTTTTACCCGTAAAGGGGAACGTGTAATCTGGGATATTCATGAAGACGTGACCAAGGTGTTTTTCAGCGATCTAACCTGACCGGCGCATGTTCTCTGAACCAAAGACTGACCCACGATGTCAGACAGTAACCTGTAACCCTTGCCGGGAAACTGCTATTCGAGGAGAAAATTGATTTGAATCACCATTTTATACCGGCGCACATGATTTGATTTCATAATGCAGCGACAAATTCGAAAATTTAACCTGGTCATAATTGCAATGGCTTTACTGGGTGGTTGTGCGAGTAAACCGCCTGCGGCGATCAGCAAGATTCCGCCCGAGAATCCATCGTTGACGAGAGTGCGAATGGATGTAGATAGCTTCATCGGCACGGAAGTGCGCTGGGGCGGGGTGATCAGCAAGGTAGAGAACAGGGCCAGTCATACCTGGATAGAGCTTGTTCGCTATAAACTGCGTGAAAACGGCAAACCAAGAACAAACGACAAGAGTGACGGTCGCTTCATCGCGAGTTTTGAAGGTTTTGCCGATCCGGTTGTGTACGAGGTTGGCCGGCCACTAACCGTGGTCGGCACTATCGAAGCAAAAACCGAGCGGCCTATCGGTGACTATGACTATTTATTCCCGATAGTTACCGTGGAGGGCTCGTTTTTATGGAAGGCCGCTGCTGAATACCGTGATCCCTACTACCCGCATCCCTACTGGTATTACGATCTCCGGTTTTACTATCCGGGGCCTTACCACCATCACCACTATCGATATCACTGATAAATCGATCTTATCGGCTAACTATTATCCTGCGTGGTTCTCGTAGTTTGTCCACGGCAGTCCGGTAAAAACACGCGCGTTACCGAATTGATATAATACCGCTCCAGAATAAAAAGATCGGGAGTCGGGCATGTCTGACAACGAGGACATCGAGTATACGGCCGAGTTTATTACCAAGTTACAGGTGGCCTTCGGCAAGGGATTTCTATCTCCCGGGGGAATGGAGGAAGTCGCCAAGATACTGGAAGGTATTGATCTGAGCGGTAAGGAGGTGCTCGACATAGGCGTGGGAATAGGGGGCCCCGCCTGTCTTCTGGTAACCCATCACGGTGCCCGGAAAGTGACGGGCATAGACGTCGAGGAGCCGGTACTCGGGGAAGCACGGGCAACAGTCTCCTCCCAGAATCTGCAACACCAGATCGAATTGCAACTGGTCGAACCCGGCCCGCTACCTTTTGACGACGCCACCTTCGACATAGTCTTCAGCAAGGATTCGATTATCCACATTCCCGACAAACAGGCACTTTTCGGTGAAGTATTTCGCGTGCTCAGGCCCGGTGGATGGCTGGTCATGAGTGACTGGTACTGCAGCGAGGCGCCGTTTACAGAGGAGATGTCGAGCTGGGTAGAGAGAACCGGATTAAGTTTTGCGATGACACCGATTGCAAATGACAGTTCGTTACTTGAGAAGTTGGGGTTTCTGGAAACCGCCATACTGGACCGAAACGCGTGGTTTGCAGATTTTTCGACAAAACTGGTTAGTCAAATGGGCGGACCAGGCTACAGCTACGTGGTCGCCACCCTGGGACAGGAGGGCGCAGACGACTGGTTGTCCCGGGCAAAGGCAAGAGCGGTTGTCTCGGCCCAGGGCCAGCTGCGTCCGGGCCATATCCGCGGGCGCAAGCCGACATGACCCGGATCCTGCAATCGTAAAACCCCGTTTACCCGATATGAGTCGATGGACATTTATCTATTCAAGATTGTCCTGGATAAACGAGTTGAGTCCTTGAATGTAAGTTGTTCCGCTGACCATAAATCCATCATTGTGTCCGCCACGCATCTCTAAAAACTGCTTGGCCCCGGGCGCGGCATCGAAAATTTCAAGACCTTCGGCGAAAGGGATGATCTCATCATTCCTGCTGTGTGCAACCAGGACTGGACAGGAAATATTGCTCACGTATTTCTTCGTGTCATAGCGGAAAACAGCCAGCCAACGCACCGGTAAAAAAGGGTAAAGGCGTTTCGCCATGGAAGGTATCGAGGTAAAACCGGATTCTATGATCAATGCCGCCGGGGTGTGCTTGCTGGCGAGCCATGCAGCAATCGATGCGCCCAATGATCGGCCAAATATGATGATTTCATTGGTACTGATGCCCCGGGTCTCCGCCAGGTATTTCCAGGCCGCCTTTGCATCGCGGTAAGTGCCTTTTTCCGAAACCTTTCCTTCGCTTTGACCGTAGCCCCGATAATCAATAATAAAGACGTTGAGCCCGAGCTTATGAAATAGTTTTATCGACTCTAATCGGTGAGAGATATTACCGGCATTGCCATGAAAAAAAAGCAGGGTGCCTTTTGCGAATTCGTTTGGAATGAACCAGCCGTGCAAATTAATATTATCCCCGGTCGAGAATTCTACATCCTGGT
>JARFPR010000153.1 GCA_029288195.1 Gammaproteobacteria bacterium
GCGCAAACCAGTTGGGGCGCTCCCAGCCGGCCGCCTCTCCGAAGCAGGCATTATGCTCGACCAGCCTTTCATGCAGCGGAGAGTGGCGCAGGTCGCGCGCGGTTTCCATCTGCTTGTAGGGATAATGATTGTCATACAGCAGTCCCAGGGTTTCGGTCACACGGTTTTCGATGTAATGCTGGGTTGACTGAAACGGGAACATACGGCGGATATCGTTGCCCCACAGATCCATCGGTGCATGCCCGAGGTGCATCCAGTCGGCGAGCGCACGACCGAGACCACCCGATGTCTGCACACCGACCGAGTTAAGTCCGCAGGCAACATAAAAATTCTTTAACTCGGGCGCTTCGCCCATGTGGAACTGGTCGTCCGGGGTAAAGCTTTCCGGGCCGCAGAAAAAACTGCGCCAGCCGACATCGGCCAACATCGGCACGCGGTGCATCGCATGTTCAAGCACCGGCATGAACTGCTCGTCCATGTGACCTTCGAGTTCTTCGAAAGCGAAATCGAGTGGAACGCCATTTTGCCCCCAGGGCACCGCATTTGGTTCGAACGCGCCCACCAACAAGCTGCCTGCATCCTCGCGATAATAGGCACAGCGATCGTGATCGCGCATTACCGGCAGGTCACCCGGTAAATCATCGAGTTTTTCAGTGTGGGCGTAATAGTGTTCGCAGGCATGAAGCGGCACGTTTACCCCGGCCATGCGACCGATTTCGCGTCCCCACAGACCGCCGCAATTGACCACGTAGTCGGCCCTGATTTCACCCTGATCGGTAATGACACCGGTCACGCGTCCATTGTCCTTACTGATGCCGATAACGCGCACACCCTCGAGACAAAGCGCACCGCGGCCACGGGCACCCTTGACGAAGGCCTGGGTGACATCGACCGGGCTTGCGGTACCATCCTGAGGAACCCAGCTGGCACCGAGCAGATCGCCGGTCTCGAGGAAGGGGTAAATAGCCTTTACTTCCTCCGGGGTAATGATATCGACGCGCGTTACACCGAACGCATTGTTCATCGCCGCGACGCGTTTCAATTCCTCAAAACGTGCCTCGCTGTGCGCTATCGACAGCGAGCCCACTTGTTTAAAACCGGTCGACTGCCCGGTTTCGGCTTCGAGTTCGGTCAATACCGCCATCGAGTATTCGCACAGCCGCGCCTGCGATTCATTGGCACGCATGGTGCCGACCAGTCCGGCCGCATGCCAGGTCGTGCCGCAGCTGAACTGGTTGCGTTCAAGTTGCACCACGTCGCTCCAGCCGAGCTTGGCAAGATGATAGGTGACGCTGGAGCCGATAACGCCGCCGCCAATGACGACCGCACTGGCACGTTCGGGAATTTGCGCAGGCATGAGGCCTTCTCCTAAGTTATGTCGAGTTTGTAATACGCTCGATACCAAACTGTTGCAGCATGCCGGCAACCGCTTTCAAGGCGCCACGAATCTCCTCGGTACCGAGGCGGCCGATACATCCCATGCGGAAGCTGTCGGCCACGGTCAATTTACCCGGGTATATTACATATCCCTGGTCCTTGAGCCCATCATAAAATTCAGTGAAATCGAACGCGGGATTTTCCGGCATGTGGAAGGTAATAATGATCGGCGCCTGCAACTCGTCGGGCAACAGGGTTTTGAAACCCATGTCGCGCATACCGCTAATCAGCAGATCGCAATTCTCGCGGTAGCGGCCACCCCTCCCGGCGACACCCCCTTCGGCTTCGAACTCGGTCAGCGCCTGGTCGAAGGCGAGCAAAACGTGAGTCGGTGGCGTGAAACGCCACTGCCGGTTTTTCTGCATCGCCCGCCACTGGTCGTATAGATCAAGCACCAGCGATGGTGAATTACCCTCGGTCTGCTCGAGCGCAGTTTCGCGCGCAACGCAAAAACCCATACCGGGTGCTCCCTCGAGGCACTTGTTACTCGATGCGACCACCGCGTCGAACTCGATTTCCTGCGCATCGAGCGGCAGCGCGCCGAAAGCGCTCATCGAATCGATTAACAG
>JARFPR010000176.1 GCA_029288195.1 Gammaproteobacteria bacterium
GCCGAAGAGGACTGGGGCCAGTGAAAATCGGCCTGCTGCATTCGCTGATTCGAAAAGAAGAAAAACTTCTGCTCGAGGCGTTTCATAAAGCCGGTGTGGAACCGATCATGATCGATGACCGCAAGTTGATCATGGATTTTCACAGCGCCCCCGATATTGACATCCTGGTCGAGCGTTCTATCAATCACTCACGCGCACTGCACGCGCTGCGGCTGTTCGAAAGCGCCGGGGTATGTTGTGTCAACTCGCACAAGGTCGCTCAGATCTGCGGTGACAAGCTGCTGACCACCGCCGCGCTGAAGGATCATGGTATCGCACAACCCGCAAGCAGAGTCGCATTTACCGAGGAATCGGCGTTGACCGCGATCGAGGAACTGGGTTACCCGGTGGTTTTGAAACCGGCGGTCGGCTCCTGGGGTAGACTGCTTTCCAAGATCAACGACCGCGATGCCGCCGAAACGGTACTCGAGCACAAGACCGTGCTCGGCAGCTATCACCACTCGATTTTTTATATCCAGCAATATATCGACAAGCAGGGGCGCGATATTCGCAGTTTCGTGGTCGGCGATGATTGCATTGCCGCCATTTATCGCAGCTCAGATCACTGGATCACCAACACCGCACGCGGCGCCCAGGCGAGTAAGTGCGAGGTGACTGCCGAGGTCGCCGAAATTTCTCTGGCGGCGGCAAAAGCAGTTGGCGGCGGAATTGTCGCCGTCGATTTGTTCGAAAGTGACGAAGGTTTGCTGGTCAATGAAGTCAACTACACGATGGAGTTTCGTAACAGTATCGATACCACGGGAATCGATATACCCCAGGTGGTTGCGAATTACGTTATCGGACTTGTCAGTCAATGATCAAGGTCTCGATTGTCGGCGCCTCGGGTTACACCGGTGGCGATTTACTACGCATCTTGTTATTCCATCCGCAGGTCGAAATTCAACAGGTTACTTCGGAGCGAAATGCAGGCAGGCTGGTTTCCAGTGTGCACCCCAACTTGCGCAAAATCTGCCGGCATAAATTTGTTCCAATCTCGGAACTCGAGCCCTGCGACGTGTTGTTCCTGGGATTACCGCATGGACAAATGATGAGTCGCCTCGACGACTTTGAAGAACTGGCCGATACCCTGATCGATTTATCCGCCGACTTCCGGCTGAGCGACAGCGACGCTTTCGAAAACTGGTATGGAAAACCGCACAGCTGCCCGCAAAAACTCGCCGAATTTGTCTACGGCATTCCGGAGCTTCACCGCGCGGAAATGAAAACTGCGAAAAGGATCTCGGGTGCCGGTTGTAACGCTACCGCGACCATTCTCGCGCTGTATCCGCTTTACCAGGCCGGCCTCGTCGAATCCGCCGTGGTCGAGGTAAAAGCCGGTTCCAGCCAGGGTGGCAATGCAGTCAGCGAAGGCAGCCATCACCCGGAACGCAGTGGCGCGGTGCGCTCTTATAAACCGACCGCTCATCGTCACCTCGGCGAAATCCAGCAGGAACTGGGGGCAGAAAATATTCATTTCTCGGCGACCTCGATCGAGATGGTGCGCGGGATCCTGGCAACCTGTCATGTCTTCCTGAACCGGGACCTGGAAGAAAAAGATATCTGGAAACTCTATCGCAGTGCCTACGGCAACGAACCCTTTATCCGCATCGTCAAGGAACGTAGTGGTATCCATCGCTACCCGGAGCCGAAGATTCTCGCTGGTAGTAATTACTGTGATATCGGCTTCGAGCGTGACCCGCAGAGTAATCGGCTGGTTGTCATCAGCGCACTGGATAACCTCATGAAAGGAGCCGCCGGCCAGGCGGTACAGGCATTCAATATTGTGCAGGGATTCGACGAAACCACGGGACTCGAATTCCCTGGATTGCACCCCTGATTCTGCACCGGTATGTGTCGCATTCTCTATGCCCGGGCCGAGAAGCAATTTCAGATTTCGGAATTGCTCGCACCCTTCGCCGAGCTCTCACACGATAGCCGGGAGTTCCAGGGTCACGGCTGGGGCTGCGCCTGGCGCGAAGACGACGGCTGGCGCCAATATCACGATATCCGCCCGATCTGGGAAGATAACCTGGAGCAATTTGGGCACACTCAGCTGTTACTGGCACACGCGCGCAGCGCGTTTCGTGATGAGGGCATCGTCGTCGAAAACAATATGCCCTTCTCCGACGGAGAGTCAAATTTCATCTTCAATGGTGAATTGCGTGGGGTGCGAATCAAATCGGAAGGTCGTATCGGTGCCGAAAAAATCTACAACTACATTCGCCGCTTCGACAAGGGCGATAAATGCGCAGCCACCGACAAGGCAGTTGAAATCATCAAGAAACGCAGTGCCTACGTGCGCGCGATGAATATTATTCTTTCAGACGGGAAGCAGTCCTGCCTGTCGACCAGTTATAGCGAGGATCCGGAATACTTTCGAATGCACCAGAAGCGTCACCAGGGTCTGCATCTGGTATGCTCGCAACCGTTCGCTGGAGACAGCGACTGGTCCATAATCGCTAACAACACGACGATCGAATTATGATGCTGATAAAAATCGGTGGCGGTGAGCAAATCAATCTCGAAGCCGCAATCGCAGATCTGGCGACACTCGAGCAGCCATTTGTTATCGTGCATGGGGCCAACGTGTTACGTGATCGGCTGGTACAACAACTGGGCAAGGAAAAGACGGTGCTGACCTCGGTTTCTGGCTACGCCAGCGTTTTTTCCGACCAGGATGCAATCGATGTCATCATGATGAGTTACTCCGGCTTGCGTAACAAGCAGATCGTTGAACTGTGCCAACGCAATAACATCAACGCCGTCGGCCTGACCGGTCTCGACGGTCGCCTGGTGCAGGGAGAACGCAACAAGGGCATCCGCGTGCGTGAAAACGGTAAAACCCTGATCAAAAGAGATCTTTCGGGTAAACCGCGCTCCATTAACAGCCAGCTATTGATGCTGCTACTGGATAACGGTTACTGCCCGGTGCTGACAATCCCCATCGTCGACGAGAACGGCTTTGCAATAAACTCCGAGAACGACGACATCGTTGTGCAGATAGCGAGTGCACTTGATATCGATACGGTGATTCAGTTGATCGAAGCACCCGGGTTTCTCGACGATCCCGCCGATGAAAGCTCGCTGGTAACCAGTATGAGTCTCAGCGAACTGGAGCGTCGTGAAGCGAGCGTTGAAGGACGAATCAAACGCAAACTATTAGCGCTGACACGACTCTGCCAGGGCGGTAAAACCCGGGTAATCATCACCGATGGTCGCGGTGAACAACCCATTATCAGCGCACTCGATGGCGCCGGAACACATATCTCATGACTGATTACAAAGCCCTTGAACACGAATATGGCATACCGTTACAGGCAAAACGCGACCTGGTTGCGGTCCGCGGAAAGGGGGCCCTGCTTTATGACGAGCATGATCGGGAGTATATCGATTGCGCCGCTGGAATCGCGGTCGCCTCACTCGGGCATTGCCATCCAAAGCTGGTCGCAGCAATCAGGCAGCAGGCAGAAACCCTGATTACCTGCCCCAACATCATGTACAACGACATGCGCTCGAAACTACTTAAAAAACTGGTAGAGGTAACCCCCGAGAGCCTGACTCGAGCCTATTTATGCAACTCGGGTGCCGAGGCAATCGAGGCCGCACTCAAGTTTGCGCGCCTGCACACAGGACGGACCAACTTTGTTACCGCGATGCGCGGCTTCCATGGTCGCACCATGGGTGCGGTCAGCGCAACTTACACACCAAAATATCGCGAAGCCTTTCAGCCGCTGATTCCCGGCTTCGACTACGTACCCTTCAATAAGATCGAAAAGCTCGATGCGGCGGTGAACGACAGTACCGCGGCAGTCATGTTCGAGCTGGTGCAGGGTGAGGGCGGGGTCAATCCGATCCAGGCCGACTATCTCATGGCTGTGCGCAAGCTCTGCTCGGAACGCGGTGTGTTATTGATTGTCGATGAAATCCAGACTGGTTTCTGTCGAACCGGGAGATTCTTTGCCTGTGATCATTTCAACCTGCAACCCGACATCATGTGCGTGGCCAAGGCAATGGGCGGTGGTGTGCCCGTCGGCGCGACCCTGCTGCATGGCGATATTAATATCGAGCCGGGGCTACACGGCACAACATTCGGTGGCAACCCGCTGGCCTGCGCCGCGGCACTAGCGGCCATTGACGTCTATCAAACCGATAACCTGGCACAACGGGCGGCGGAACTGGGTGATTATTTCGAACAACAGTTAAACGTTGCGGACCTTCCCCAGGTTCGGTCGCTGCGCCGACTCGGCTTGATGATCGGCATCGAGCTCAAGCAAAAGGTACAGGACAAGCTGGCGGAATTACTCGAGCATCGCATCATCGCGCTACCGGCCGGCCCTAACGTGATTCGCATGCTGCCGCCATTAGTCATCGAGAAAGAACAGATCGACCGGGTGGTCAAGACTTTACGCGAGCTTTTGGCTTAACCCGGTTAAAGCAGGAATGGATATCCGCATCAATAATCCGGGGAAGATTGACGAGGATCACAGTTTTACCTTTTTATCGCTATCTACAGGTTTTTGTCGACTCGATACTCTTATATACTCCCCTTTTTCATGTGATGGAACACTCGAAACGTGTCTAGTCCCGCTAATCAAGTTGAATCAAATATGACCACTATCCCGGACCTCACTCCCTACGGCATCAGTGACACCATTGAAATCGTACATAATCCCAGTTACGAGACGCTTTTCGCCGCAGAAACAGCCACCGATCTGGAAGGTTTTGAAGTGGGTCATTTGACCGAGTCGGGTGCAATCTCGGTCGACACCGGCGACTTTACCGGCCGTTCTCCCAAGGACAAGTACCTGGTACGTGACGATACCACGCGGGATCAAATCTGGTGGTCGGACCAGGGTGAAAACGACAACAAGCCGATCGACAACGAGACCTGGAACACCCTGCGTCAACTGGTTACCGACCAGCTCTCGGGAAAAAAATTGTTCGTGGTCGATACCTTTTGTGGCGCCAATCCGGAGAGTCGGCTCAAGGTTCGTTTCGTCACCGAGGTCGCCTGGCAGGCACACTTCGTCACCAACATGTTTATCCGTCCAGACGCTGCAGAATTGACCAATTATGTTCCCGATTTCGTTGTACTCAACGGCTCCAAGACCTCGAATCCGGATTACCAGGCCATGGGTTTGAACTCAGAGAACTTCGTTGCGTTCAACATGACCCAGGGAATGCAGATCATCGGTGGTACCTGGTATGGTGGCGAGATGAAAAAAGGTATGTTCTCGATGATGAACTACCTGCTACCGCTCAAGGGGATGCCCTCGATGCACTGTTCGGCTAACGTCGGCGAAGAAGGTGACGTCGCGATTTTCTTCGGCCTTTCCGGAACCGGCAAAACCACCCTGTCTACCGACCCGAAGCGCCGCCTGATCGGTGACGATGAGCATGGTTGGGACGATGACGGAATTTTCAATTTCGAAGGCGGCTGTTATGCCAAGGTGATTGACTTAAGTGCCGAAGACGAACCCGATATTTACCGGGCGATCCGGCGCGATGCATTGCTCGAAAACGTGGTGGTTAAAGCTGATGGTGCAATCGATTACGCCGACAGTTCAAAAACCGAAAACACGCGCGTGTCTTACCCGATTTATCACATCGATAATATCGTCAAACCCGTATCCAGGGCCGGTCACGCGACTCGTGTCATATTTCTCACCGCCGATGCTTTCGGCGTGTTGCCTCCGGTCTCAAAATTAACCCCGGAAC
>JARFPR010000198.1 GCA_029288195.1 Gammaproteobacteria bacterium
CACAGAGTCGTCGGCAGCGTCAGATGTGTATAAGAGACAGCTGCTACGCCTTGTACATCAATGCGCTTTTAGAGGTGACCGATAATCGGGTTGATGGCGAGATCAAAACACCCCCGCGCACCCGGATTCATGATAGCGCCGATCCATACCTGGTTGTCGCCGCTGACAAGGGTACGGCCGCTTTTTCAGATGTTGCCAATGGTATCTCGGAGCAGCATGGTTTCTGGCTCGATGATGCTTTTGCATCCGGTGGTTCGCAAGGCTATGACCATAAGAAAATGGGAATAACGGCGCGTGGCGCCTGGGAATCGGTAAAACGCCATTTCCGTGGCCTCGGCAGGAATATTCAACGAGAACCATTTAGCGTAGTCGGCATCGGTGATATGTCGGGAGACGTGTTTGGTAACGGTATGCTGTTATCACCCTGCATACAGTTGGTCGCTGCGTTTAACCACATGCATATTTTTATTGACCCCAAACCAGACATTAAGAAAAGTTTCAAGGAACGCGAGCGCATGTTCGGTTTAACTCGTTCTACCTGGAATGACTACAACAGGAAGTTGATCAGCAAGGGCGGCGGTATTTTTTTAAGGTCGGCAAAGCAAATCAATCTTACACCCGAGATCAAGCAACTCATCGAATGCAAGGAAGATCACCTGACGCCAAACCAATTGATTGTCTATATTCTGAAGGCCCAGGTTGATCTGATCTGGAATGGTGGTATCGGGACCTATATCAAGGCGACCGCCGAATCCGACAGCGATGTTTCCGATAAAAGCAATGACGCGATTCGTATCAATGGCAGGCAGGTGCGCGCTAAAGCTATCGGCGAAGGAGGTAATCTCGGGGTTACCCAGCGTGGTCGCATTGAGTACGCGCAGGCAGGCGGCCTGATTTACACGGATTCAATCGACAACTCTGCGGGTGTCAATTGCTCGGATAAAGAAGTCAATATCAAGATTTTGTTATCGCAACTGGTCAAGAGCGGGCAATTAAGCAGCAAGGAACGTAACCAGTTGCTGGTTGAAATGACTGATGAAATTGCACAGAAATGCCTGTTTAATAACTATCGCCAGACCCAGATCATCGACAGCATTGAACAGCACGCCGCGCTTAACATGTATCAGCACGCCCGCTTCATGCGCCATCTTGAAACGGAAAAGATATTGAATCGGCGTCTGGAACATCTTCCCAGCGACAAGCAGATCACCGATCGTATCGCCAAAAACCAGGGGCTGACCCACCCCGAACTATCGATATTGCTATCCTACAGTAAGCTAACCTACAAAAATGCACTGCTTGAAGCCTCGTCGCTGACTGAAGATTGTTATGACGCGCTCCTGTTGGGATACTTCCCGAGATTGATACGCAAACGTTATGCCGATGAAATCCGCAAGCATCCACTGCGCAAGGAAATTATTGCCACGATACTGAGTAACCAGATTGCAAACAATATCGGTATCGGCTTTGGTTCGCGCATACGCGAGGAGACCGGTGCAACTATCGAGGATATCGCCAAGGCCTACGTGGTATGTGTTGAGGTTTTTGACCTTTACGATACCTGGAGGAAACTGGAGAAGCTGGATAATGTGGTTCACGAAAACGACAGGTACGATTGTTTCCAGGCAGTTAGTGGATTACTGGAGCGTTCGATCAGTTGGTTATTGCGTAATCAACCAGCAGATTTCAGTGTCAGCGAGGTGATCGCGCGTTACAAATCCGATACTAAAATTTTACGCAAAGTCATATCCAGCGTCATGGTGGGTCAATCCCGCAAGAATTATCTCGCCAACAAGCGACGCTTTGTCAAATACCGGTTGCCTAAGGCGCTTGCGCACGAACTGGTTGATAAAACGACGCTGGCTTCGACCTTCGATATCATTGAAATCAAGTCAAAACTTCACACGGATACCGAGTATGTGGCGAGACTGTTTTTTGTATTGTCGGAGCGCTTGCAGTTGCACTGGATCAGAGACGCCATTTCACAAACCATAGTGCGCACTCACTGGAATCATCTCGCGATCCTCAATTTGCGTAATGATTTACATGCCAATCAGCATAACCTGTCCGAGCTGGTTTTACAGATCGTGGAAAACAAGCGTCATACCAACAAGGCGATGTCTATCTGGGAAGAACATAACGACATTGCGCTACAGCGCTATGACAGTATTCTCAACGAGTTCAGCGCAATGCGCAGCTGCGATTTCCCGACTATCAGCGTTGCAGTTTCGGAGGTACGCCGGCTGGTGCAACTCGGTAAAAGGATACATGCGCGCGCTGAGGCAATTTGATCTGGTTGATCGATTAGGCTATTTAGCAGTGAGATTAAATAATCAGTAAATCTATTAAATTCAATAATTTAAAATAACATCTTAATGTAATATATCGTACAGGTTCCGATGTCGTTTGCTAACTATTAATCTATGTACGCTAAGGGTTAGCAAGTATTATCAAGAGCAGAAACGAAGAATTCCCGGGACGGCCTATCCCGGCCTGGATGAAAATTCCGGATTGCTTTTCAGCCATCGTGTCGGATAGTAAACTCGCACCATGAGCCGCTTCAGGGATAAGTTTGATCACCAGGTCTGGCAGGTTGTTGCCTCGATACCTCCGGGCCGGGTAATGGGTTATGGCGAAGTCGCGAGGGCGGCTGGATTTCCTCGCTATTCGCGGATGGTCGGTGCTGCACTTGGGAGATCTCCCGATCCCCTGCCCTGGTTTCGCGTGGTGCGCTCGGATCGAACCCTGGCATTTGAAATCGGATCCCGTTCTTACCGGGAGCAGGCGCAGTTGTTAAAGCAGGAAGGCATACGCTTCGATGGTGCCAAGATAATCGAGCTCGAAACCGAAGATAGCCTCGACCGGATCCTCTGGGGACCATAGGATTAGTTAATGTCAATCTGCCAGGGAACGCGCTACTGGTAGCTTGCGGCCGTTATAAATTCACCGAAAGATTCACACCAGACAATAACCGCAGAATATTCGGATGGGTTGATCGATTCCGGCATCGGCAGAATAAAATTACTGAAGGTCTTAACCTCCCCGACAACGACCGATTCATTCTTTACATCCAGGAATTCCTGTTCGGTCAGAACTAGTTGAGGAGTCAGGTACAGTCGGTAATCAGGCCCTGGTGCAAGCGATCCCATGAACCCGATTTGCTTTTTCGAAATCGAAACATTGCCTTCCCCCCAATGCAGGAAATCGCTACCTGGCAGGTCTTTGCGGAATTGAGCACTGAACATGGCCTGCGACATCGAAGTTGATACTTCGGCGTCACTGGGTCCTTCCGGTGCCACCAGTATTGGTAACAGGTAAATTCCCAGTGCAAAGCCGAGCGCCAGGGCAATGCCATGGGTTATCAGGAATCTTATAAATTTAAACATTTGACGCGGCCATTTCAGATTTCGACGAATTATGTCTGCACAAGGATAAAAAATCTATCAGAAAACTGCTACAGTGCGCGCCGGTAACCACGGAGAAAACCATGGCACATGAATACGACAATGACCTGATCACGCTTGGCGCCGGAAGTGGCGGCCTGTCTATTGCGGAACGCGCGGCCAGCTATGGTCAACGTTGTGCGATCGTGGAACGCGGCGATATCGGCGGCACCTGTGTCAATGTCGGCTGTGTGCCAAAGAAAATCATGTGGTTCGCAGCGAACCTGGCTCATATGATCGATGATGCCGCTGGTTACGGTTACGACCTGACCAGTAACGGATTTGACTGGTCCAGGCTGGTTGAAAAGCGGGAACGATACATCAGCGGAATCAATGACTGGTATCACGGGTACCTGAAAGAACTTGGCATCGACGAAATTGAAGGCGAAGCCAGTTTCGTCGACGCCAACACGGTAGTTGTCAACGGTAAACATTATTCTGCCAAACACATTGCCATTGCGACCGGAACACATCCGCGAGTAGCGGACATACCCGGTGCGGAAAATGCCATCACTTCCGATGGATTCTTCGCGCTCGATCGACAACCGGCTCGCGTTGCCATTGTGGGCTCGGGTTATATCGCGGTAGAACTGGCCGGCGTACTGAACTCGCTGGGAAGCCATGTCACCCTGTTTTTACGCAAGCATCATGTACTGGGTGAGTTCGACAGCCTGATACGAACAACACTGCTGGAAGAGCTTGCCAAATCCGGCATCGAGCTGCGAACCAACTGTCAAATTACCCACATCAGGCGGGCAGCTTCCGGCCTGCTGGAAGTTGATGACAATCATGGTGTTGGGCTTGAAGAGGTGGACCAGGTGATCTATGCCATTGGACGGGCCACTGACCTTGATACGCTGAAACTGGAAAATGCCGGCGTCGACATAAATCAGAAAAATTTCATCGAAACCGATGTCTATCAGTGTACCAATCAGCCTCATATTTTTGCCCTCGGAGATGTAACCGGGCGAGCTGCTCTAACCCCGGTTGCGATTGCCGCCGGCAGACGGCTGGCGGATCGCCTCTACAATAACCAGGCCGAGCGTCACCTCGACTACGAGTTGA
This sequence comes from Gammaproteobacteria bacterium, assembly GCA_029288195.1. GTDB lineage: Bacteria > Pseudomonadota > Gammaproteobacteria. Next base: position 4,509 of record JARFPR010000198.1, read on the forward strand.
TTCCAACCGTCGTATTTAGTCACCCACCGATCGGAACCGTAGGCGCTACCGAGGAAGCGGCGCGAGAACAATACGGCGATCGGATCAAGGTCTACCAGACTCGGTTTACCGCGATGTACAACTCGATCAGTGGACACGACGTGCCCACCGCGATGAAACTGGTATGCCTCGATGAGCAAGAAAAGGTTATTGGTTGCCACATGATAGGTCCCGCAGTCGACGAGATGCTGCAGGGTTTTGCGGTAGCAATACGGATGGGAGCCTGCAAACAGGACTTCGATGACACCGTGGCGATTCATCCAACCAGCTCGGAGGAGCTGGTGACAATGCGTTAACGATTTTTATGCGACTGACCGCTCAGGTCTTTCGCGCGATGATCTGGAACTGCCTCGCAGTAAGCTTGTAGGGATCGCGTTCGGTAAACTCCCTTTCGAGCTTCTTCAGTTTTTTGTATACCGCGGAATCCTCCTTTAATTCATTGGTACCCCAGTAATTGTAAAGGCACCGAATCCCGTAGTGTTTTTCCAGCTTTAGTCCCATGCCAGCGAGCCAGTCGATAACTTCGTCAGGGCGATATTCATGCACGTTAATATCAAATATCGAGTTGTACTGATCGCTCTGGTCGAGCAGTTCATAGGCTCTATCCAGGTCCTGTTCCAGAAAGGCTGCCTGGTAGGGTAGCGAATATTGATTAGTAGTAATCAACGACATGAAACCGCCGGGCTTCAAAACCAGTTGCAGAACCTCGAGTAGCGGTTTCACCTCGTCGACAAATTGAATAACGTTATGACAGAGAACTATATCAAACTCGTTTGCGGAGAATTTACTGCCAATGTTGAGAATATCCATCGCGTGGATACTCAGTCGGTCGGTAACACCGGCCAACGCTGCATTGGCGCGAGCGTCATCGAGCATCTGTTGGGAGATATCGACAAGTTCAATCTGGTGATTCATGCGCGCCAGCGCCAGGCTGTCAAGCCCGTTACCACCACCGGCATCAAGAATACGCAGTGGTTGTGAATCCATCGGAATATGCTTCTTTAAATTATGTTCGACCAGTTCATATCCAAATCGATTCCAGGGCATGCTTTGATCAGCCTTCCATTTGGATAACCCGGCCTCGAAAGAGTCTTTATGAGTGGAAATATCGAGTGCTTTCTTCAGGTCAACATTACCGGTATAGAGCGCCTTACCGATAATTACGCCATCGATGCCATCGTTGTTAAAGCACTCACGCACATCCGTCATTGAGCCGATACCACCGCCAACGATGATTCGCAAACCGCTCATGGCGGCAAGATCAATAGATGCTTCCAGGTCAACCCCGGTCATCGAACCGTCACGATGAATACTGGTATGAATTGCCGTGGTTACTCCCAGTTGCCGCATTTGAATGGCAAGCGCTGTTGCCTGCACGCTTCCGCCTGCACGCCAGCCATGAATCTGGACCTCGCCCTGGGCATCGGCATCGATCCCGAGCACAACTGCATCACTGCCATAGGTCGCAATCGACTCTGCCATCATTTGCGGATTTTCAACCGCAGAAGTCCCGATAATGACGCGCTTGATGCCCGATTTCATCGCCCAGTGGACATCATCAATGCTGCGGATACCGCCACCGAACTGGATATTTACCTCGAGCGCAGTTATCTGTTTAATAAGTTCCCAGTTATGGCTGGCGTCCTCGTCGAAAGCGGCGTCAAGATTGACAACCTGCAGCCATTCGGCGCCCTGTTGGATCCACTGGCGTGCGCAGGCGACCGGATCGGTATTGAAGACAACCGGATTTTCGGTATCACCCTGGGTGAAACGCACTACCTCTCCATTGCGCAAATGAATGGCAGGAAAAATGGTAAAGCGGTTTAAATTCATTTACTTACATTCACTATCTAATGTGAATTCACGGAATTTCGAGTACGTCCTGCATACTGAAAATGCCTTTTTCCTGCAGCACCAACCAGCGGCATGCTCGAATCGCACCGTGCGCGAAGGTCATCCGACTGGAGGCCTTGTGCGTAATTTCAATACGTTCACCCTCGGCGGCGAATAAAACCGTGTGCTCGCCGACAATATCCCCGGCGCGGATCGTTTCGAAGCCGATGGTATTACGATCCCTGGCCCCGGTCTGGCCTTCACGGCCGTAAACCGCACAATCATCCAGTTTGCGGCCCAGGGTTTCGGCAACCACCTGCCCCATTTTTAAAGCGGTACCGGATGGCGCGTCTACCTTGTGGCGATGATGTGCTTCGATTATTTCAATATCAACGCTATCGTCCAGAACCGCGGCAGCCGTTTGCAGCAGTTTAAAACAAAGGTTTACCCCGACACTCATATTCGGGGCATAAACGATGGCAATTTCCTCTCCAGCCGTGTGCATTTTTTGCTCTAGTTCGGCGTCACAACCGGTGGTGCCGACAACTATTTTCTTGCCGTGCTTTAAACAAAAATCGACGTGGTGAGTGGTAGCGCTGGGATGGGTAAAGTCGACCAGTACATCAAACGAGCTGGCGTCGAGGTGATCGCTGATTAATACTTTATTGAGGGCCAGTCCGGCCAGCAAACCGCTATCCATGCCGAGAGACGGGCTTTGATCCTGCTCCAGGGCCTGGGTTAACTCCATATCGCCGGTCTCGCTACAGGCGATAACAAGGTTCCTGCCCATCCGTCCGGCTGCACCTGCAATTGCGATTCGAGCCACTAGTGATCTCCCAGGTTCAATGTCTCAAGATTTCATATCTTCAAAGAACTTCTTCATGTTATCGACCCAGGAGTTTTCATTCGGACTGTGTTTTTTTCCCGCCTTATCCATCGATTGTGCAAATTGCTCAAGTAGTTCTTTTTGCTCAGCGTTCAATTTTACAGGTGTTTCGACAACAATGCGGCAGATTAAATCACCGATTGGACCACCTCGAACCGGTTTGACACCCTTGCCGCGCATCCGAAATTGCTTATGTGTCTGGGTGCCTGCAGGTATTTTCAGGTTTAATCTGCCCTCGAGACTGGGTACTTCCAGCTCGCCACCAAGCGCGGCTATAACGATGCTGATAGGTACCTCGCAGTAAAGATCAGCATTATCACGCTCAAAAATCGGATGTGGTTTGACATGTATTTGCACGAACAAATCGCCGGACGGAGCACCGGCATCGCCGGCCTCGCCTTCTCCTGACAGACGAATACGATCACCATTGTCGACCCCCGCAGGCACTTCCACGGATAGCGATTTGTGTTCTTTTACCCGTCCGGCACCGTGGCATGTATTGCAGGGATCACTAATGGTTGTGCCTTTGCCACGACAATTGGGACAGGTTTGCTGCACCGAGAAAAAACCCTGTTGCATACGTACCTGGCCGTGTCCGCCACAGGTACTGCAGGTTTCGGCAGAAGTGCCGGGTTTTGCGCCACTACCTGAGCAGGTAGTACAGTGTTTCAGGGTAGGTACACGAATTTTAACCGTGGTACCTTTGACGGCATCCTCCAGGGTTAATTCGAGGTTGTACTGCAGATCGGCGCCCTTGCGTACGCGGGAACGACCACCGCCGCCGAATATATCTCCAAAAATATCGCTGAAGGCGTCACCGAAACCGCCCCCGCTGAAGCCGCCTCCACCGACGGATTGATCGACACCGGCGTGTCCGAACTGGTCATAGGCTGCGCGCTTGTTGGGGTTTGAAAGTACGTCGAAAGCTTCCTTGGCTTCCTTGAAATTTATTTCAGCAGACTCGTCATCAGGATTGCGATCCGGATGATATTTCATTGCCAGGCGACGAAACGCCTTTTTGATTTCAGCATCCGATGCAGTATTTGAAACTTCGAGAACTTCGTAATAATCGCGTTGTGACATTGACTCGTATCTACAAATAATAAAACCCGGCGCGATAAATCGCGCCAGGTCTATAACGATCAGAACATACCGTTACTTTTTGTCGTCTTCTTTTACTTCTTCAAACTCGGCATCGACAACATCTTCACTGGCATCCGCCTGCGCCGATGCATTCGCATCAACCGGGTCGGGTCCGCCTTCCGCGGCGCCAGCGGAATAGGCCTTTTCAGCCACCTTGCTCGATGCCTCGGCAAGGGCCTGCGTTTTGGCATCGATATCGTCCTTGTCCGAACCCTCTAAAGCCTTTTTCAGGTCTTCGATGGCAGATTCGATAGCGGCCTTGTCTTCATCTTCTATCTGGTCACTCAAATCCTTGACCGTCTTCTCAGCCGCGTGGATCATCGCATCAGCCTGGTTGCGAGTTTCGACGGATTCACGATGCTTACGATCTTCATCGGCATGTGCTTCCGCATCCTTGACCATCGCATCGACTTCATCATCGGAAAGACCACTGGAAGCCTTGATAACAATCTTCTGCTCTTTGCCTGTTGCCTTGTCCTTGGCCGATACATTAAGAATGCCGTTAGCGTCGATATCGAACGTTACTTCGATCTGGGGCACACCGCGTTGTGCAGTCGGGATATCCGAGAGATCAAATCGACCTAGAGACTTGTTAGCCGTGGCGACTTCACGTTCACCCTGCAGCACATGGACCGTTACCGCGGTCTGGTTATCTTCGGCGGTCGAAAAGGTCTGCGCGGCCTTGGTCGGAATAGTCGTATTCTTTTCAATCAACTTGGTCATCACACCACCGAGAGTCTCGATACCAAGTGAAAGCGGGGTAACGT
>JARFPR010000252.1 GCA_029288195.1 Gammaproteobacteria bacterium
CTTCAGTTTCTCGGTACAGGTTCTGCGCGCTGGAAGCCGATCCACGACGGTCGGTGACATCGGTAACAATCACTTGGTAGCGTTCATAGCCTCGCTGAATCTCAAAACAATCGTTGATTTTGACCTTGCGTGAGGGTTTTACCCGATTTCCCGCCAACTGCACCTTGCCCCCGGTGACGGCCTCGCCGGCGAGTACCCTGGTTTTAAAAAAGCGTGCCGCCCATAGCCACTTGTCCAGGCGGACGGTATCTTCGCTTTCTTTCATCCGCTCTCCGCTTATCCAGTTTTCTCGCTAATCATAATGCTTATGGACATATTTCATAACCCTGTCCGCCATCGAAAAACCACTTAGCACGGCTCCCTCGATGCGAGGTGCGGTGCACCAGTCTCCGCATGCCCCGATCGCAGCCGACTCATCAAACAAAGAATCTTCGCCAATCGGATTTATCGGTAACGCGTGTCTCCAGCAATGCACCGATGCAGAAACCGGTTTCTCAGCACCTAGATCAGTCGCTTCCCAGAAGGCATCGAGCAGGGCATGCATGACGCGGCCACGAAAGCTGGCCACATATTGCTGTGACCATTCGGGTGAAGCCTGCAATACCCAGCAATCTGCATCATTGGCAGCGTCGGCAACCTGGTATCGTGAAATCCATGATAATGGAGAGTCTAAAACGAACGCCGCGTCATAGGGAAGGTTAAGTGCTTTCTCGAAAGCGAACATACCACTCCAGCATATCGTCATGTCTACGTTTTCAGCTGGTTTTGAAATCATCGGAATCGAGCGGCACAAATCGGCTACCTGCTGCGCTGCAGTTGCGATGATAACGATATCGTAAGCACCCTGGTAATCACCGCGTTCGTTGAAAAGCCGCCAACCCTTGCCAGCTTGCTGTTCCATCTCGGATATATTTGCAGAAGTAACCAGGTCGCAGTTAAGCGCTAGCTGCTCCGCGATCTTTAACATTCGCGGTATACCGACAAACCTTTGTGTCGCCATGTCGCTATTAGTGACCTGGCCTTTTTGCAACTCGACGATCCAGCCATCCCAGGGACGAACGATACCCTCGTTCTGCCAGGCCGAAACTATGTTCCAGAATAACGGGTTATTTACGGTGAAATACTGGGCGCCGTGATTAAATTCATAATCTCCGGCACGAAAGCAACCGATTCGACCACCGGGCGTTACAGTCTTTTCAAAAATTCTTAAATCTTCGACCAGACCCTTCAGCGCAGTGCAACAGGTAAGCCCCGCCAAACCTGCGCCGATAATGGCGACTGATGGCTTTTTTTTCACCCGCTGCTTAAAGTGCCGGGAATTCGCCGGCGAACTTGGAAATCCACTCCTTGGCTGCTTCCTGGGCATTGAGCTCGCGGCCTTCCGACTTCTCGACTTCCTTGCGATAGTGTTCGATATGGCAGATTTGTTCGATCATGCGCAGACGGAATACATCCTTGGACTTCTCGAACTCGATTCCGATTTCATAGCCGGCGCCTGCCTTTTCACACCAGACAACATTGCCAACCAGGTAATTGTCCTGGTTCAGAACGGGGATGCAGATCCGCACCCGCTCCAGCAGTTCGAGCGGTTGATGGGAAACGAACGCGAGACCGCCAAGGCTAACATTGGTTATGGTCTGATCTACGGTCTCGTCGTTTTCATCTTCCGCCCAGTCCAGCGTTACCTGTATCGGTACCCCTGAAGGGTGGCGGATAAATTTTCGAATCGTCGTGTTATCTGGCAATGGTTACCAACATTTTGTTAAGTTTCGCGACAAAACCAGCCGGGTCATCGAGTTGACCACCTTCAGCCAGTAACGCCTGATCAAATAATATACTAGACCAGTCTGCGAACTTCTTCTTCGATTTTTCCGTATCGAGTTTCTTAACAATCGGGTGATCCGGATTGATTTCAAGAATGGGCAGTGTGCTCGGCAACTCGTGCCCTGCTTCCTTGAGAATACGTTGCATATGCATCGCCATATCCTGCTCGTTAAGCACGATACAGGCCGGCGAATCGGTTAGCCGGTTGGTGACACGTACATCGCTGGCTTGTTCCTTGAGCGCATCCTTCATCCTTTTCAGTAGTTTCTCCGCCGATTTCGCCTTCTCTTCGAGTTCCTTTTCCGAGGTTTCATCGTTATCAAGATCGAGTTCACCCTTCGCAACCGATTGCAGCTTCTTGTCTTCGTATTCCATCAAGTGTGCAGTCAGCCATTCATCGACGCGATCCGAGAGCAGTAACACCTCGATTCCCTTCTTGCGAAAAATTTCCAGGTGTGGGCTGTTTTTTGCCGCCGCGTGGGAATCGGCTGCGATGTAGTAGATCTTGTCCTGCCCTTCCTGCATGCGTCCGATATAGTCATCCAGCGAAACATTTTGTTCTTCATCATCAGTATGCGTGGTCGCAAAGCGCA
>JARFPR010000286.1 GCA_029288195.1 Gammaproteobacteria bacterium
GCGTGCAGCGCGGAGGTACGGGCTCCGGTATCGATCTTGGCCTTGATCGCCGGTAGATTCAGGTCCGGTAATGCCGCCCATTCCCGCCACCCGATAGTGACTCGTGCCGATTCAGCTGTCATATGAAGTAATAAATTGTTCTGGTTAATCCAATTCTGACGTCTCGCGGCAGCGATGTACAAGGTTTTCAATCATTTGATCGCAGGTCTGCATTTGCTCGCGGCTGACAAATTCATCAGGCTTGTGGGCCTGGTCGATACTGCCCGGACCACACACCAGGCAATTGACACCGATGCCATCGAATAACCCGGCCTCGGTGCCGAAGCTGACATTGTCACCGATATTGTCAACCGGATTGATCGAGCGCGTGTAGGCGATAACCGTCGATGCGGGATCGGTATGTAAACCCGGGTAGGACGAGGTTTCGTCGAAACGGATCTCACTATCGGGATAGCGTGATTTCATATCGGCGAGCAATACGTCGTTGGCGTAGTGTTTGATTTCATGCACCAATCCGTCGAGATCCTCCTGCGGCAGGTTCCGAATCTCGAATTCGAATTCGCATTGCTTCGGCACGATGTTAAGCGCGGTACCACCGTTGATAGTGCCGACGTGGAAAGTCGAATGGGGCACCGTGTAGCTTGGGTCGGTCAACTCCTGCTGTACGCGCGAATTCATATTACGGATAAACGCGATTAACTCGGCGGCATACTCGACCGCGTTAACGCCGTTGCTAATGTAGGCGGAATGACAGGAGAGACCGCTGACCGTGACCCGGTAAGAAAGCTTGCCTTTATGGCCGAGGACCATGCTCATGTTAGTTGGCTCGCCGATCAGTCCGATGCGCGGTTTGACTTCAAATTCAGTCATCGCATCGACCAGTTTCTTGGCACCAAGGCAACCAATTTCTTCATCGTAGGAAAACGCCAGGTGAATGGGCATTTTTAACGGCGTCGATGTGATCTGGGGCAGTCCCGCTAGCACGCAGGCTATAAAGCCTTTCATATCGCAGGAACCTCGGCCAACCAGCCGTTTATCCTCGGTTTTCAATTGATAGGGATCGCTATGCCAGTCCTGGCCGGTAGTTGGAACAACGTCAGTATGACCGGAAAGCATAACGCCACCGATGTCATCTGGCCCGATGGTGGCGTAGAGATTGGTGCGACTCTGATCATCATTGTGCACCAGTAGCGATTCGATGCCGTGATCGTCGAGCAGGTTGCGTATAAAATCGATCAGTTGCAGGTTCGATGTCCTGCTGGTGGTATCGAAGGCGACCAGCCGGGCCAGAATTTCTTCACTATTCATAATCGTCCTCGCTGCAAAGGCGGCGCTCAAGGATCTCCCGGAACACCATAGGCAGGCGCATCTTCCGGATTGTAGGCACGCGTCACGTAGTCATCGATCTGTGGTTCATAAACTTCCCAGCCTGCGATCATCTTGTTTATCGGATCGTCATCCCAGTCAATACGCAGTTCTGCCAGGGGCCAGCAGGGGGTGCCGCCAATCAGCAGGCCTGCAGAATGCAGCGAACCGGCTTCTCCGCCGGCATCTACCCCGGCTGTCAAGGCGCCGAGCAGACGCGAGCCGAAGCTGCCGCTAGATTGTTCGAAAGCCTTTATCATCGCTGTCGGAACCGATTCGTTGGCCAGCAGGTTGCCGGCCGCGATACAGTGTTTGCCCTCGGCCGAGGCAAAGCATCCCAAAACAGCATCGCCGGTAAACAAACCCGAATTGCCGTGACTATCGACCAGGCCGAGTTGACGATACTTTATGTGTGGCGTGTTATTTATCACAGCACCGATTGCAGTATCCACGTCAACTCCGTCATCGAGCAGGGCGAGCATGCGTGGGCCGAGGCGCGGATCGGTGATGTTCTGGCTCAGGGCGATACCGATGCCCGGTCGCCAATGCAGGCAGCGGCTACTGACACTGATACTGGACGACGAAATGGCGGCCCCAAGCTGGCCCGTGGCTTCGTCCCAGGCGGCGATTGATAGTGTCATACTGTTACCTTTTTCTGCTGGGCCCAGCAGGCGAAGAACCGTTGGCAGTGAGCGGAAATGGCTTCGATGTGCGGATTTTCGACCGCCTGGCCCGGTGCTTGAAGGATAACACGGCCGGCTCCGATGTCATCATCGATCGGGTGCCCGGCCAGCGCATGATCGTGGGAATTCGTAAAAATATTTTACATGAGTTGGAAATCCACTCAAACTTCGAGTATCGCATTCCAGGCAATGGTTGAGTCTATGATCAGAACAGGCGGAGAAGATGGCGAATTGCT
>JARFPR010000287.1 GCA_029288195.1 Gammaproteobacteria bacterium
GGCTAGGTAAGCGTAACCGGTCCGTCGGGTGTATCGATGACGGCAGACAGGTAGGCGGTTTCACTGTCGGGGAGCGCCTCGACATCCACCAGGTGGCTGGCGTCGATAGCGTCGAGCCGGTCTTCCATCCAGCGGGGGCGGTTGTGATGGATCGTCAGAGACTGCAATAGGCAATTCATATCGGTCATCTCCTGCGATGGATGCGGGCTACTGTGCCATTGAATGCAATAGGGCAGCATGCCATCGGCGAGCAAGCGGCCGTCGTCCGGCAACGCTATTTCCCACTCGAGGTTGTCCCGGCTCAATGCAGTCGGAGTGCCAAGCTCGAACTCCGCTGTTTCGACCAGCTGGTGAATATCGGAGGTATTCATAACCCAGGTAATTATTCTCGGCTGCTGCTCAATGGCGTCGCGTATTCTGCCCGAATCGAGTCCGAACCAGCGTGGGTGCGATGGTGCGGTGACATCAGGATTGATCGCGATGACTTCCAGGTATGCGTCGTTACCGAGTTGCATTACGTGATTGTGGGTACTCATGGTCTGGTGCACACCACCCTGTGGGATTTCGACACCCAGCGTCGAACGAACATAGTCGACTCCCTGCTGCAGCGAGCTGGCGGCGATAACGATATGGTCGAGATTGTTCATGCAGATATGTTAGATCACAATGCTACCGGTTAACAGTTTTACGGGTTAGAATTTCGGTTCCTGAATTTTTGGTGAGCTGAAGCGATGAATATTCTGACTAGTCGAATCGAGTATACGGTTGGTGATTCGGTCCACCAGGGTTACCTGGCCTACGACGATGAAATTGCGGATGCCAGGCCCGGCATCATGGTCGTGCATGAATGGTGGGGTTTGAACGATTATATCGTGCGGCGTGCGCACATGCTCGCCGAGCTCGGTTATGTTGCACTCGCGATCGATATGTATGGTGGCGGAGCAATTGCCCAGGATACCGATCAGGCCGGGGCATTGATGACCGGGGTTTTGAACGATATGGATAGCGGCACTGCAGCACTGAAGGCGGGTTACGAGTTGTTACTCAGTCAGCCCGGGGTAGATGCCGAACGTACAGCTGCGACGGGTTATTGTTTTGGCGGTGCGATGGTTCTGCACATGGCACGCATCGGTCTGCCGCTGTCGGCGGTGGCGAGTTTTCATGGTGCGCTGGGGTCTTTTCATACCGCCGAACCCGGTAGTATCCAGGCCAAAATCCTGGTCTGCCATGGCGCGGCCGATTCGATGGTGACGATGGACGACCTCGAGGGCTTCAAGCAGGAAATGGATACCGCGCGGGCCGATTACGAAGTATTGTTGCTGGCGGATGCAAAGCACGGCTTTAGTAATCCACAAGCGGATATAAACGCCGAAAAATATGGCATTGATCTTGGTTACCAGCAATCTGCCGATGAAAAATCCTGGGAAGCGCTACAGGCCTTGTTCAAGCAGGTATTCTAATGGCAATCGAAATAGACCTGAACGATGTACGCCGTGATTACGAAGCTCACGGGATTTCCCGAAAGGACATGGATCCCGATCCACTGGTACAGTTTGGGCGTTGGTTGCAGCGCGCACGTGACCTGGAACTGCTCGACGCCACGGCGATGACGCTGGCCACGGCGGATACCGACGGCAGGCCGTCGGCCCGGATTGTTTTACTCAAGCACGTCGATACCGACGGGTTCTGCTGGTATACCGATACGCGCAGCCAGAAGGGTCAGGAGATTGATTCGAATCCGCAGGCGGCCCTGTTGTTTCATTGGCGCGATTTAAGCCGCCAGGTGCGCGTACACGGGAAGGTCAAGGAATTGCCTGCGGACGAAGCCGAGAAGTATTTCCTGATGCGTCCGGAGGGCAGCCGTTTCAGCGCAGCTGCATCACGGCAATCCGCCGACATCGAAAGCCGAAGTCAGCTCGAAGACGAGGTATTACGACTGCGCGCGGCCTATCCCGATGGCGATGTACCGCGTCCCGATGCCTGGCTGGGTTATCGTTTAATGCCCGAGTATTTTGAGTTCTGGCAGGGGCAGGATAATCGTCTTCATGATCGAATTGTCTACACCCCGCTAGAAAGTGGCTGGGCCATGAAACGTATTTCTCCGTAGTGATCGCGGCCGCACTCATCGCTTTCGGCCATTTCCTGGCTTTCTTTGCGCTGGCTGCGGCCCTGGTACTAGAACTCGCGTTGATTGTCGAATCAATGAGCGTCGAAACCGCGAAACGGATTCAGCGAGCCGATCGGGTTGTCGGCATTGCCGCGACCCTGGTGCTGGTGTTCGGTCTGCTGCGCGTATTCTATTTTGAAAAGGGGAGTGAGTATTATTTCAGCAATACGTTTTTCCTGATCAAGCTGGGACTGTTTGTTATCGCCGCGCTAATTTCACTTTACCCGACAATTCAGTTCGCGCGCTGGAACAGCGAGCTTAACCAGGGCATTGCTCCCGATCTGACCACGGTAGCGGCGAAACGTCTGAAAAGCGCCATTCACTGGGAGCTCGTGCTTATCGGTGGCATCATACTGTGTGCCTCGTTAATGGCGAAGGGGTTTGGAGCTTAATCTCGGGATCACCCGAAACAATCTGATTTGAAGACATGAACTTTAGCGAACGCTTACGACGCAATGATTTACTACTCGGCACTATGCTGACGGTCCCTGCGCCCGAGATTGCCGAAATGGTGGCCAAATGTGGTTTCGACTGGTTATTCATGGATGGCGAGCACAGCCCCTTATCAACCCTGGAATGGCAACGCATGCTGCAGGCGGTTGCCGGGCGCAGTGCCGGTATTATCAGGGTGGCTGCCAAAACCGAGCAGGACATCAAGAAGCTACTCGATATCGGTGCCGATGGTATTATCGCGCCGCAGGTCAACAGTGCCGACGAGGCGCAACGCATCGTTGAATGGTGCAAATACCCGCCCCGGGGCGTGCGTGGGGTTGGCCTGGCACGCGCACAGGGGTACGGGCTTGATTTCACCAGTTATGTAGAATCGGCGAACGATGATATCGCGGTGATCATTCAGGGAGAGCATATCGACGCGGTCAACAATATTGAAGAAATCGCAAAGGTAGCGGGTATCGATGCGGTCTTCATCGGTCCCTACGATTTATCTGCCAGCATGAATAAAATGGGTGAAGTCAGTGATCCCGAGGTTGTCGCCGCAAT
>JARFPR010000339.1 GCA_029288195.1 Gammaproteobacteria bacterium
TAAGCGGTATCACGAACCGGACGCACATCCACCAGTGAGCCCGGCAGAAAAGCGCGAATCTCGCCGATATCTACGGTAAAGCCTCCTTTGACCTTGCCGGTGAATCGACCGGTGACGATTTCGTCAGCCTCCTGGGCCTGCTCGAGGCGAGTCCAGGCACGTGCGCGTTTGGCTTTTTCACGAGAAAGACGTGACTCACCGTAACCATCTTCGAAAGAATCCAGCGCTACTTCGACCGTATCGCCGATCTTGACGTCAAGTTCACCGCTTTCATCGTAAAATTGTTCTACCGGGATAACGCCCTCTGACTTGAGGCCCGCGTTGACGATAACAACATCGCGGTTGATATCGACGACTTCGCCGGTGATGATTTCACCCACACGCATATTCATTTGGATGATGCTTTGCTCAAACATTTCTGCAAAGTTTTCAGACATGGAAGAATCCTAAAAGAGTTTTTCGACAGCTAACCTGGATACAATCAGCTGTCACGTTAGTTAAAAAAACCCTGGAGACAGTGCGCCCGCAGGGACCTAATTCACACAAGTCTAGACGTTTTCCTTGATATGGCTCAGTACCAGTTCGGTAACCTGAGTCAGGTCGAGTAAACTCGAATCTACGACTAATGCATCTTCTGCAGGTTTTAGCGGCGAGACGCTGCGATTCTGATCGCGTTCGTCACGTTCGGCTATGTCCGCACGAAGGTGCGCGATATTAGCCGATAACCCCATATTAATCAACTGCTTATATCGTCTATGGGCACGAATTTCGATACTAGCGTTCAAAAAGAACTTAAATCGGGCTTTCGGGAACACTACCGTGCCCATATCGCGACCATCAGCGACCAGTCCCGGAGGCTTTAAAAACGAGCGCTGCAGGCTCAGCAAGCCTTCACGGACCGCAGCGTGGCGCGCAACCCTGGAGGCTGCGTCACCAATCGTCTCCTGTCGCAATTCAGCGGACACATCCTGATCATCCAGGAAAGGAACAGCTAATTCATCGCCCGATTCGAAGCGGATATTGAAGTCGTTAAGTATCGGCAGCACCTCGTTCTCCTGGTCAAGGTTGACCTCCTGCCGGATCGCCTTGAGTGCGAGCAGACGATATATCGCCCCGCTATCGAGTAGATGAAAGTTCAGTTCGCGGGCTACGTGGATCGCAAGCGAACCTTTTCCCGAGCCGCTGGGACCGTCAATGGCGATTACATAAGCATCTTTATTGTTCATTGGTACTGATCCTGATTCCTGCAGTTCGAGCCAGTTCGACAAAGCCCGGAAATGACGTATTCACGTTCGCGCAATCGTTGATGTGGATTTCATCATTTGCGCGCAACGATGCAACGCTAAATGCCATCGCAATGCGATGATCGCCATGCGACTCGACCTCGCCACCGGCAAGCTCACCACCTTGAATAATAATTCCGTCAGATTTGGTTTGTGCATCGATCCCGAGCGTGACCAGGCCGTCGGCCATTACCTGAATGCGATCACTTTCCTTGACGCGCAATTCTTCCGCCCCGCTAAGCCTGGTAGTACCGTCGGCACAGGCGGCGGCAATAAACAACACTGGAAATTCATCGATTGCCAGTGGCACCAGGTGCAGAGGTATATCAATACCTTTCAACTTTGCGCTGGTCACCCTGATATCGGCCACCGGCTCACCGCCGACGTCGCGCTGATTAACAAGCTCAATATTAGCACCCATTAATTTCAAAATATCGATTACGCCGGTGCGAGTCGGATTGACGCCAACCTGCTGCAGGGTAATTTCACTGCCCTCGGCAATTGATGCCGCAACCATGAAAAACGCGGCCGACGATATATCAGCGGGTACTTCCACGTCACGGGCCGTTAGCGCCTGCGCCCCTCGGATTCTAATTTCTGATTGGTGACTCGACAGCTCGCAGCCGAATCCGCGCAGCATTCGCTCGCTATGATCCCGTGTGGGTGCCGGTTCACGCACCACTGTTTCCCCGTTCGCATAGAGGCCAGCGAGTAGCAGGCATGATTTGACCTGCGCCGAGGCAACCGGCATATTGTAATCAATCGCATGCAATTCGCGATTGCCCCTTATTTGTAATGGTGCACGACCCTCGGGTTCGCATTCAATCAACGCACCCATCATCTGCAGTGGTTGTATTACCCGTTGCATCGGTCGCGAGGAAAGCGAGCTGTCACCGATAAGTCGCGTGTCGAAAGCCTGCCCTGCAAGCAGGCCAAGCAGCAGTCTCATCGCGGTACCAGAATTTCCCATATCAAGATCGGCGACAGGTTTATTGAGTCCATGCAAGCCGGCGCCAATGACGGTGACCTGGTCCTGCTCACGCTCGATTGAAACTCCCCTTTGTTGAAATGCTTTAATCGTATTAAGACTATCTTCACCTTCCAGGAAACCGGATATCTGGCTGCTACAGTCCGCTATGGATGAAAGGATTATTGAACGGTGAGACATCGATTTATCACCGGGTACGCGCATCATGCCCCTGACCTTCTTCCCGGGTTTGCAAATGAATTGCGCCATCAACAGTTCCCGATCAATGAATCGCGTTCTGACTTGGCTTTGCCGAATAGGCTTAACAATGCATCTGCATCACCAGCCCTTATCGCCGCTGCAACCTGCTCGAGTTCCTGCTGGTATTGCTCGATCAGGCCCACCAGGGCATCGCCATTGGCAATACAAACATCACGCCACATCACCGGGTCGCTGGATGCAATGCGAGTAAAATCCCGGAATCCCCCGGCAGCAAAACGAAAAATCTCGTCGTGATCGTTTAAACCGGAGAGGTAATGCACCAGGGCATAAGCGAGCATATGCGGCAAATGCGAAGTGGCCGCGA
>JARFPR010000302.1 GCA_029288195.1 Gammaproteobacteria bacterium
GCGCGATCTTGCCGAGGAAGGACGCACCATGCTGGTGGTTACCCATGAAATGGGTTTTGCCCGTGACGTATCATCAGAAGTCGTGTTCCTGCACGAGGGTCGGGTAGAAGAGCAGGGAGAACCACAGCAGATGTTTAAAAATCCGAATTCTGATCGTTTTCGAAAATTCCTGTCGAGGACGATGCAGTGACCACCCACAGGGTGTAAACGCCCGTAGGGCATAACAAGTTAGTTTCCCAGTGAAACACAACCAAAGTGAGGAAAGTAAGATGAAGTTCAGAAAATCAATTATGGCGCTGATCGCCACTGCACTGATGCTAGGCATGGGAAGCGTTCAGGCCGCGGATCTTCGTGTCGGCGTCGAAGGCGCTTATCCCCCGTTTTCATGGAAGGAATCCGATGGCACTCTGAAGGGTTTCGATATCGAAATTGCCGAGGCAATCTGTGCCGAAATGAAACGCAAATGCGTGCTCATAGAGCAGGACTGGGACGGAATGATTCCGGCGCTGATGGCTAGAAAATTCGATACCATTATCGCTTCGATGTCGATTACCGAGGAACGCAAGAAACGCGTCAATTTCAGCGACAAGTACTACAACACGCCCGCGAAATTCGTCGCCAAGAAAGGCGCCGGCCTGGAAATCAGCGCAAGTGGGTTGAAGGGCAAACGTATCGGTCTGCAACGCGGTACCACGCACCAGTGTTTCATGGAAAAGATGTATCCTGATGCTGAACTGGTGCTTTACGGAACCCAGGACGAAGTTTTCCAGGATCTTGCGATTGGTCGTATCGATGCCCAGTTTTCGGACTCGATTGCTGCCGATGACGGCTTCCTCAAGACCGATGCCGGCAAGGACTTTGAGTTTACCGGTGCAGACCAGCATGACGAAGCATGCCACGGGCCCGGCGCCGGCATGACGGTGCGTAAAGCGGATGACGAATTGCGCATGGAACTCAACGAGGCTCTTAAGGCGATTCGCGCCAACGGGGTCTACCAGAAGATTAATGCCAAGTATTTTGATTTTGATATCTTCGGCGGTTAATCATGTAAATGCTACTAACCCGGCCTGTTTGTTGCAGGCCGGGAATGTCAGTTTGAGAGAAGGCGAGCGCTGAAGTGGATCTGATCATCGAGTACCAGGGTCAGTTGTTATCGGGCACATGGGTGACGATAAAGCTCGCGCTGCTATCGCTGGTCATTGCAGTACTGTTCGGGTTGATTGGCGCCTGGGCCAAGCTGTCTAAAAATATTCTCGCGCAGAAAATCGCGGCGGGTTATACCGCCATCGTACGCGGGGTGCCTGACCTGGTGTTGATCCTGCTGGTGTTCTTCGGCGGCCAGGAACTGGCCAACTCGATCGGCGCCCTGACTGGTCTGTGGGACTATGCCGAAATCAGCCAGTTCGCGGCTGGCGTCGGCACCATTGGTATCGTGTTCGGTGGCTACATGACCGAGACCTTCCGTGGTGCGATTCTGGCGATACCGAAAGGCCAGATCGAGGCCGGTGTTGCCTGCGGTATGTCGCGCCTGGTCATATTTCGTCGTGTTATCTGGCCGCAGATGGTGGTTTAC
>JARFPR010000447.1 GCA_029288195.1 Gammaproteobacteria bacterium
CCCCCCCCCCCCCCCCCCCCCCCCCCCCAGAACCAACCACACCCCCCCATACGAGATTGCACGAGAAGTCTCGTGGGCTCGGAGATGTGTATAAGACACAGGATCTTATTCAAATGCCGACTCTGGATTTAGCTTGCAAAAGTCGCTCCCAACCGGCGCAAGCGCCGGTTGGTCCATCCGTGGAATCGCTTGGACCTCGGCATCCATGCCTCGGTACACTTTTGCGAGGATTATCCCTAGAGGGCTGAATATTCAATACCAGATATCTCGATAGAACAGATCAAAATTAGGTAGGCAACCGGTGAAGGGCCTCGTGACGTAAAGGCTGGGTGCCGAAAAAGCAATAAGTTTGCAGGGTCAGGCCGCATGGACGCGGCCTGTGGCGAGTCGAGGTATGGATGCCGAGTCTCGCCTTGCCCTTCAAACTTATTGCTTTTTCGGGAAGCCGCAGGCCCGAGGCGTCGGACCGACCCAGTCAGTCAAAAGGTCCTGCATCGGTTGCCATCGTGGAAGGCTTAAGAAGCTTGATTGCCGAGGTGTGGGCATCGGGAATTGTTTGCGAGACGCTGCGCAACAGGGATGTTGCGCGCGAGCCTACATGGATGTATTCACGGCGCTCTCGCAAACAATTCCCGATGACCGCACCGAATCGGAGGGATTATTCGAGGTGGGGTTTGAGGCTGCGGGTAACGACGAGGGTCAGGAGCAGCAACAGGGTGGCGCTGACGACGATGGCGGGGCCGGTCTGCCAGTCGAAATGAAAGGAGCCGGTGATACCGCCAGCGAGTGCGGCAAGGCCATAGAGTCCGCTGATAAAGACCATTTGCTCGGGGCTGCGACTGAACAGGCGCGCGCTCGTGGTCGGGATAACCAGCATCGCCGCAATCAGCAACACGCCCATGACCTTCATCATTACCGCCACCAGCAATGCAATCATGATGTACATCAGGAACTGGACATTGCGCACTTCGATGCCCTCGGCCTGCGCGATTTCACGGCTGACCGAGACCGCGACAAACGAGCGCCAGTGATGCAGCAATACAAACAGCAATAGCATCGTGGTCACCAGTAAAGTCAATAAGTCGCTGGTGGTGGTGGCGAGTAGATCGCCAAATAAAATTGCCTCGAGGTTAACCGTATTCGCGGGCAGCAAGCCTACCAGGATGATGCCACCTGCAAGCCCGGTGTGGGAAATAATCGCAAGCGTGGTCTCGGAAAGGGCGGTATTGAAGCTGGTTACCCGGCTAAGCGAAAACACGATTAGCAGGGCCACAGCCAACACGCCGAATATGGGTTGCACCTGCAGCAGCAATCCGAGGCCAACCCCCATGACCGCTGCATGTCCGAGGGTATCGCTAAGAAATGCAAGTCGCTGCCACACCATCAGGCATCCCATGGGCGCCGCAATAGTGACCATGATGAGGCCTGCAATCACGGCGCGCACCACGAAATCATCGAGCCATTCAGTCATGCCGATGCCCCGAGGTTTTACCCGAAACATCGTGCTCGTGATCGTGGTTATGGGTATAGATTGCGATTGAATCAGACGCCTGCTGTCCGAACAATGCAAGATATTCCGGATGCTGGCTAACCGATTCGGGCAGACCCGAGCAACACAGGTGCTGGTTCAGGCAAAGCACCTGGTCGGTTTGCGACATGACCAGGTGTAAATCATGCGAAACCAGTAACACCGCGCATTGCAACTGGTCACGCAGTTCGCCGATTAACTGGTACATTCTGATCTCTCCGCTGACATCAACCCCCGCGGTCGGTTCATCGAGTACGATCAGGTCAGGCTGCCCAAGCGTGGTACGGGCCAGCAATACCCGCTTTAACTCACCCTCTGACAATGAGCGCACCTGTCGTTGTTTCAGGTAGGTAACCTCGGTCTGGGCCAGGGCACGATCGAGCTCCTGGTCGGTAGAGCTATAGGTTAATTGCAGCAGGCGCTCAACGCTAAGTGGCATTAGCGTATTGACATAAACTTTTTGTGGCAGATAACCAATCCGCAAACCGGGCATGCGCTCGATTTCACCCTCGAAGTCGCCGATCAGGCCATTGACGATATTGGTCAGGGTGGTTTTTCCGGCACCGTTCGGCCCGATGATTGTCGTAATCTCGGCGCGCCGCAATTCGAAACTGATGTCATCGAGGATCTGACGCTTACCCAGCGTCAAGCTTAAATGGCGCGCGCGAACCAGTAATTCAGCCTGCATGTTTCTGACACTGCGCGCAGATCCCGGTGATTTCGACGACTGAATGGTCGACTGCAAAGCCCAGGTTATCTGCTTCGACTAGTAGGGCAGGATCCCTACCTTCAAGTTCAGCCACCTGCTCGCAATCACGGCAAATCAGGAACTGGGCGGTGCACTGATGCCCCGGATGTACGCAGGAAATGAATGCGTTCCTGCTTTCGATCCGGTGAATCAATCCCTCCGACATCAGGAAATCGAGCGCGCGATAAACGATAGGCGGGGCAATTCTTGCGGCTGGATTGGCCCGGTTGAGCTCGGCAAGGATATCATAGGCACCCATGGGCTGGTGACTGGCAAGCAGGATTTCGAGCACCTGCCTGCGCCGCGACGTCAGGCGCAGCTTGCGTGCTTCGCATAACTGCCTGGCTTCGGACAACAGTTGGCGCTGGCAGCGACCATGGTCGTGCTTGCGAAAAGCAATATCGACAGACTTAGTTTTTCGGGCCATTGTGTTATATTATAACGTAACTGACTTTTTCGCCACGCCTCTATACTCCTCGAATGCGTTTTCTTATCCTGCTGTTATGTCTGCAATCTGCAGCACTCTGTGCCGCGCCGCGCGTGGTTACTTCGA
Organism: Gammaproteobacteria bacterium; assembly: GCA_029288195.1. GTDB lineage: Bacteria > Pseudomonadota > Gammaproteobacteria. The sequence continues at coordinate 2,830 of JARFPR010000447.1, forward strand.
TACCACCGCTGCATGAATTGACCGCAGCAATAATGAAGGGCGTCGGAGATCCTGCCTTGATCATCAAGGACCATGCTTCCGCACACCATTTTGCTTTCAAACCCTCACACATGATATCGCTGCAGCAGGCCGATCTGGTTATCTGGGTTGGACGTCAGTTTGAGGCCGGGTTTAACCGGGTACCGGATGTTTTACCTCCTTCGGCACAACAACTTGAACTAATGCACGAGCTTGACATCGAGAATGACGACGGCCATTTCTGGTACTCTCCAGAACTATTGCTGCGCAGTGTCGAAATCATTCTGGCCGCGCTCACCAAACTGGATTCCGAGAATCGCGCACAATACAAAGTAAATGCTGAAAGCCTGATCGAGGCTATAAAAACCTGGCGCGAGAACAAACAAAACCAATGGCATAGCCGTCAACCACGATTTATTACCGATCACGAGTTTACAGCCCATTTCGAAGCTGAGATGGGAATTAAGGCTATTGCCACAATTCATGATCAGCACGACAGTCAGGGTGGTTTCAAGGATCTTAATCGAATCGAAAGCTCGCTGCGCACAAACCCTGCAGCCTGTTTACTGACACTGGAAAGCCCTGCCTCTCCGCTGGCTCAAAGCCTGGCACAGAAATATCAATTACAGATCGTCAACGTGCTAACGATTGCAGCAACCAATTCGCAATCTCCACTTACCTTACAACGTCTCGACCAACTCAGCATGGCGTTACGAAACTGTCTTTAAAAGAAGGCGCGAATAAACCCACTGAATACACCTAGAACCAGATTCGATTGCTAACTTCGCGGGCAGCCGTTACATTCAATGCAATTAAAATCACCAAGCAACAGCTATGACTAATCCGGTCGGCTCGGACAGCCTCACTCCTCTCTACGTCTACGACGAATCGATGCGTAATGAACTCATCGAGGAAGCACAGCAACTGCCCTCGGTCGAGATCAGTTCAGCAGCGGCCGCCAACGCGGTCATGCTCGGTGGCGGTTATTTCACACCACTGCCGGGTTATATGAATCTTGCCGACGCAATGAGTGTTGCCGAGGGCATGCATATGACCGACGGCAGTTTCTTCCCGGTGCCAATCCTTAACCTGGTGGAATCGATTGCCGATATCGAGGGCGCCGAGCGAATCGCGCTGCGCGACCCGAACGTCGCGGGTAACCCGGTAATTGCAATTCAACAGGTTGATGCAATCGAACTGGTCAGCGACGCACAAATGGCGCTAATGACTGAAAAAGTCTATCGCACTGCCGACAACGAGCACCCCGGGGTCGATGCATTTAACAGTCACGGACGCTACGCAATCAGTGGCCCGATCCAGGTGCTCAATTTCAGTTACTTCGAAACCGATTTCCCTGATACTTTCAGAACCGCGGTACAGATCCGCAATGAAATCGAGCAACGCGGCTGGAAGCGCGTGGTTGCATTCCAGACGCGCAACCCGATGCATCTTGCGCATGAAGAGCTATGCCACATGGCAATGCAGCGACTCGAATGTGACGGGCTCGTGATCCATATGTTGCTGGGCCAACTCAAGCCGGGCGATATTCCGGCCGACGTGCGCGACGACGCGATTCGCACCATGGTGCGACTGTACTTCCCGGAAAACAGCGCCATCGTTACCGGTTACGGATTTGATATGCTCTACGCCGGCCCTCGCGAGGCCGTATTGCATGCCTACTTCCGCCAGAACATGGGCGCGAGTCATTTCATTATCGGTCGCGATCACGCTGGAGTCGGTGATTACTATGGCGCCTTCGATGCGCAAACAATCTTTGACACCGAGGTCCCGCCTGATGCGCTCGAAATTGAAATCTTCCGTGCCGACCATACCGCGTGGTCGACAAAATTGAACCGGGTGGTGATGATGAACGAAGCACCGGATCACAGCAAAGAGGATTTCGTCCTGCTTTCCGGAACCCGGGTGCGTGAAATGCTGAGCGAAGGTATCGCACCACCGAAGGAATTTTCACGCCCCGAAGTCGCTGAAATCCTGATCAACTACTATCAATCTCTGTAAATAAAACCAGCACTTATGCTAGATCGCAGGCAGTGTCTTTGCGATACTCCGCACTATGTCTGAAGCAGCACTAACACCGGGTCACTCGTTCGCACTGGATGACCTCAAAAACCTCACCGACAGCGAAATGCTGCGGGTAAACCAGGTAATTACCGACAACCTGGCGTCAGAGGTGGTACTGATCAACCAGCTTAGTCAGCATATTATTCTCAGCGGTGGCAAACGCCTGCGTCCGATGCTGGTTATCCTCGCCGCTAAAACCTGTCGATACCAGGGAGAGGAAGATGCGTTGCTCGCCGCGGTGATCGAATTTATTCACACCGCGACCCTGCTGCATGACGATGTAGTCGATGACTCCGATATGCGTCGCGGCAAGGAAACGGCAAGCGCGATCTGGGGCAATGAAGCCGCGGTACTGGTCGGTGATTACCTTTATTCCCGCGCATTCCAGATGATGGTGCGTGCACAGTCGATGCCGATCATGGATTTACTGGCGAACACGACCAATACCATCGCCCAGGGAGAAGTGCTGCAGCTGCTCAATATTCGTGATCCGAATACCGACGAAGCCAGGTATCACGAGGTGATCTATGCCAAGACCGCCTGCCTGTTCGAGGCCGCGGCCCGCATCGGCGCCTTGCTCGGAGCAGTGCCCGCGGAACAGGAGCTCGCGTTGCAAACCTACGGCAAGCACCTCGGTGTCGCGTTCCAGCTAATCGACGATGCACTCGATTACTCGGCGCAAAGCGATGAACTGGGCAAGAACGTTGGCGACGACCTGGCCGAGGGCAAGCCCACACTGCCGTTAATTCGCGCCATGGAAGTTGGCAATACGGACCAGAAAAAACTGATCCGGGATGCAATCGAAAATGGCAGGGCCGATAGTTTTAACGAAATCCACCTGGCCATTCAACAGAGCGGTGCACTGCAGTACACCATTGATAAGGCGCAATCGGAAGCCGAACTGGCCAAACAGCAAATTGCCTGCCTCGAGGAGTCCCCCTATAAACAGGCATTGATCTTTCTGGCGGAATACGCGGTTGAAAGACGCTATTGAATCGATTTGAAAAACTACTTGGCGAAAAGGCAGTATTACTTGCCGACGGGGCCACGGGTACCACCTTCTTCGGACTGGGGTTGCAGAGTGGTGATGCCCCTGAACTGTGGAACGTCGATTTCCCCGAACGGGTAGCCCTGCATTACCAGGCTTTCGTCGATGCCGGATCAGACCTGGTACTAACCAATAGCTTTGGCGGCACTCGTTATCGACTCAAACTGCACCAGGCCGAGTCGCGTGTGGGCGAGTTAAATATTGCCGCGGCGACGATTCTGCGTAAGGTGGTTGACGGTTGCGGCCGCGAAGTCATCGTTGCGGGATCAATTGGACCCACCGGCGAAATTCTCGCACCGCTGGGTGACTTGCAGGCCGAAGATGCCATCTCGGCCTTCGCTGAGCAGGCACTCGCGCTGGAGCAGGGTGGCGCCGACGTTATCTGGATAGAAACCATGTCTTCGCAGGAAGAAGTCGAGTACGCAGTGCGTGGTGCTCAACAAACGGCTCTGCCGATCGTGTTTACCATGAGTTTCGACACCAATGGCCGCACCATGATGGGTGTGGGCGCCGAGGATATGATGAAATTGAACCATCGCCTGGGCGTGCACGCCTGCGGCACCAACTGCGGTATCGGCGCATCTGAAGTGGTCGCGGCGATCCTGAACATGCGAGCCTGCAAACCAGCCGACGGCGATGATCCGATCCTGGTAGCCAAGGCAAACTGTGGCATTCCCGAATTCATTGACGGTGAGATACATTACAACGGCACCCCGGAAATCATGGCACGCTATGCCACCATGGCGCGCGACGCCGGTGCACGCATCGTCGGCGGCTGCTGCGGCACCTCGCCCGAACACGTCGCGGCGATGCGCCACGCGCTCGACAATACCGAACCTGGTCCGGTTCCGAGCATCGACGATGTAGAACGCGAGCTCGGCACGGTGACCAGGGGTGCGCACGCCCAGGCTGGCGGCCAGCACGAGGTGCAAACGCGCGGCAGTTCGCGTCGCCGTCGGCGCCGCTAATTCCCGATGTCGTCCCGCGGCTCGACCGCGGGACCCAGCCTCTTGA
>JARFPR010000494.1 GCA_029288195.1 Gammaproteobacteria bacterium
CGAGCCCTTCCGCCGCGATGCGATGAAAGCACCGGTTGCAGTGGCCGGCATCGATCCCGCCGACATGCGACCCCAAAAAGGCAGCTGACAGTAAATCGTCATGCCGGTCTTGAGCCGATACGTCGGACCGCGGCATCCATTCCAACCCGCCGACTAAAGCACACGGAAAGCCTGCAGGGCTTTCCGGCTTACCTTCCGAGTCGCCCGTGCAATAGATTGCGGCTCGGGGGCCGCACTGACGGCCCCTAACTTCGTCATGCCGGCCTTGAGCCGGCATCCATTCCAACCCGCCGACTAAAGCACACGGAAAGCCTGCAAGGCTTTCCGGCTTACCTTCCGAGTCGCCCGTGCAATAGATTGCGGCTCGGGGGCCGCAATGACGGGAGATTTACTTGCGGCGGTCGCCGAGATCGTCGGACGAGCCTGGTGAGGAATTGCCATCGAAAGTATTTGCCAGGTCCTGTTCGGTATCAAGCAGTTCTGCATCGATGATTTCGTTCATGAGTTCGACGCGTTCGATTGCCGGCACCTCGGTTACGCCACTGGCGTAATTGACGATACGCGGCGTGATTAACACCACGATTTCGGTGCTGATGAGGCTCTTTGATCGATTTGAAAACAGCCCGCCGATAATCGGCACATCGCCCAGCCCGGGTACCCCCTCGCGGGTATTATTGATCTGGTTCTGGATCAGGCCACCGAGAAAAACGGTTTTACCGTCAGCTACCAGCATGCGCGTCGACACCTGCGTGGTTGATTTGGAAGGAACATTATCGTCGTTAACGAAACCGCTACTAACCTCGGGGAAGATATCGAGCATGATGCGACCACTGCGATCGACGGTCGGAGTGACCTTCAGAATGACGCCCGTCTCGAGAAATTCGATACTCTCGGTGGTAACATTGTTGATCGTCGTGGTTACCTTGTAACCGATTTCGGCTCCCACCACCGATTCGGCCTCGAGTCCTTCCATCGCCAGCAATTTCGGTGTCGAAATCGTGCGCAGGCGCCCCCGCTCTTTCAAGGCATTCAACACCAGGTCGACGTTGCTGTTCGTATATTGAGCGAACAGCCCGGTTGCAGTCGGGCCAGAGGCAAATCCCTGGGTACCGAGACTGCCGGTGCCATCCGAGCTGTCGAACAGCTTGGCCCAGTCGAGTCCGTAAGACTGGTTATCGGTGAGCGTGATCTCGAGGATCTTGGCCTCGATCATGATCTGTTTCGGCTCGCGATCGACTTCGGCGAGCAGGATCTCGATTCGGTCTAGAAACGGCGGCAGGTCCTCGATCACGAGCATATTGTTTTCCGCCAATGCCTTGATGTTGCCCAGCTCGGAAACATATTCCTGCAGGATGGTTTCGACCTCACTGGTCGAGGCATACTGTATCTTGAAGGCGCGCACTTCGAGGCTGTCGCTTTGGCGCAGTTTGCCGGCGTCATCGCGTTCGATGACAAAGAAACTGTTATTACGTTGCTCGACCACGAAACCGGCAGATTCTGCAATCAGCTTTACCGCCTCGGCCGTTTCCATGTCATAAAGATTAACCGAGACATCACCGCTGACTCCATCGGCAACAAATATGTTCATGCGTTGCTCGCGCGACAGCATCTGCATCACCTCGCGGATATCGAGATCCTCGATGGAGAGCGAAATCTTTCCGGCGTAGATGGCTGGAGAGGAAACCAGCAGGGAAAGCAATATAGCCAGCTTTAGCAAACTGCAAGTCACGATGGCGTTAATTCTTGATATCAATTTCATATCGGTTCCGGGCACCTAGTTCGATTGCCTGTCTTTTATCGTGAACGAAAACTTCTTGCCGGCGCGCGTGAATATGGCCTCGCCTTCCTTGACCGCGATCAATTTCAGACCTGCTATCTTGTCACCGATGGCCAACAGCTCCCCATCCACTACCACCATCGGTGCGATTTCCGACACCATGGTTGCTGTCAGGTTGAGCTCTACTTGCTCGGGCGGCAATACCTCTGCCTGACTGGCCGGAGGCGGTGGCGGTGCATTGAATATCTCGGGCCGGCTGAACGGATTATTGCTCAGACCCAGAATCGCGGATTCCGCGCCGAATGCCGAAGCAGTAGCGAGCGCCCACAGCGCTAATAGGTAAACAGGTAGTTTAGGAGTCATACTTTTGCTCCATGCGATACGACACCAGCGTCAGTGTCAGGTCGAGCTTCGGATTCTTGATCGCGTCGCGGTCATTTGGATTGATTTCAAACTTCTTCACCACGATGTATCCCAGCTCGTCATTGACGATTTGCAACCATTCGAAGAAATCGTAATAGCGCGCATGCAACTTGACCTCGAACAGGCGCTCCCGAAAATTCTGCACCTGGTTACCACTACCCGGTTGTACACTCATCAATTCGACATCCGTGGCCCAGGAAACCTTTTGCAGGCGTCCGATGACAAATGATTCCATTTGCTTGACCGGCAGTTGCGCCATATCGCCATGCAGCTGGTGGGACAGGTTCTTGACCTCGCTATCGATCTTTTGCAACTGGTTGCTGAGACTATCGTTATTGCTAACCGCTTGCTGCAGCACCTGGTGGCTCGAATAAAGCTCCCGGTAAGTCTTGACCTGGGGAAACAGCAGGTAAGTTGCCTCGGCCATGGCAATCAGCAGCACGATGCCAATCAGCATCATGGCGACGCTTCGTGGTTGCGCATTTTCAAAAAAATCCTGCATCAGCTGCTCCCGTACCTTGCCGAAACCACGATATCGAGACTGAAATCGACCAGCTTGATCCGATTAACTTCGGTCTGACGCGAACTGACGATACGCACATTCTCGATCTCCGGCTGCTGCGTCAGGTTTAATACAAACCTCGACATCGCGACATGGTCCAGGGCCTGGCCCTGGATCGTCATCCTGGTCTCGATCTTCCAGGTTTCTTCCTTGTTCCTGTTATCGGCCGTAATCACGATAAAGTAACCCGTATTTACCTCTTCCCGGGCATCACCCACCGGGGTACCGGCGCGACGAAATTTCCAGTTGGTGAGCCATACCTCGGGCCCGGGCAGGGCACGATCGATCATCAGGATCATCTGCTCGGCCGAAGCGCCACTGCGCAACCCGGTCAGCAGGTCCAGCTGTTGCTTCAGATCGCTCTTTTGCTGGTTGAGTTGTTCCAGTTGTTTTCGATTCGCATTGGTGATTTCACGTTGTGACTGGAAGTGCTGAATCTGCTCATCAATTTGTGCATTCGCCTCGCGTAACAGTACAAACGCAACAACGAACAGAATCGTTAACAGGACGATCGCGTAACCGGTTAATTTGAACCAGCGCGCAAACAACAGGCGCTTGCGCAGGTCATCCGGGAACAGGTCTATTTCATTCATCGGCCACCAGGCCCCTTAGCGCAAGTCCCATCGCAATCGAAATTTCGGAGAAAAGACCCTCCCAGGGAATTCGGGTATCTTCGTTTTCATCCTGAAACACGTGGTTAAATTCGGTTTGACCATCGGGTGCATCAAAATCGAGTAACGACAACAACACCTGCTGTGCACCGGGCCAATGGGCAATACAGCCGAGCAGGCAAATGCGGCTCACCGGCACGCCGTGGGTTTCGGAAGCGGTAAACACCAG
>JARFPR010000018.1 GCA_029288195.1 Gammaproteobacteria bacterium
TAGAGCCGGGTACCAATCGGGGCCTTGCCGTTAGCCTGGGCTGCGCTCCATTCTGCAAAGCTGCCATGTACAAGACGAAATTCCAGGGTCGCGGTGGCGCCGAGGATTTCCTTCGCCCTGACGGTGTCCTGTACCCCGGGGAGTTGCACCACAACACGCTCAGCACCCTGCCGCTGTATCACCGGTTCAGCAACACCGAGCTCGTTAACCCGGTTTTTCAGCGTGGATATATTCTGCTCGATCGCGGAACGCCTTTCCTCATCGAGTGCGGTAGGATTGAAACTGATATCGACAAACCAGCTGCGGTCATCGTTACTATCGGCAAATACGAAGTCACGGTATTCGTCTTCGAGTAGCAATTTTGCCACGTCACGATCTTCAACACTGCCAAAGCGTACACCTATTTTCTTCGCGGTAGCCTGCACCGCCTTGTAACGAATTTTTTCTTCGCGCATGAAACTGCGCAGCTCGCCAGCGGCACGCTCGAGTGATTTCTGGATCGCGGATTCCATATCGACTTCCATCAGGAAATGCACGCCACCGCGCAAATCCAGCCCGAGATACATCGGTAAAGCGCTCAGCGCGGTGAGCCATTCGGGTGTGGCCGGTGCAAGATTGAGGGCGATACTGTAGCGACGATCACTCGCAAACAATGCCTCGCGCACTTGTGTCGCCGCTTTAAGTTGAGCTTCTTCCGAGTCAAAGCGAACCAGCACATTGTTTCCATCAAGCTCTAGCGAGCGAAAATCAATAGCCTCGGTTTCAAGCGTGCTCCTGATATTGTTCAATTCACCTTCATCAATGAGATTTACCCGGTGGGTAATCTGCAGCGCCGGATCCTCGCCATAGAGATTGGGCGCAGCATAAACTGCCCCAATGGCAATAATCAGGATGAGGAGAATATATCTCCAGGGAGCATAACGATTGACCATCGCGATTACAGGTTCTTGATAGTGCCCTTGGGCAATACCGAAGCGATCGCGTGACGTTGAACCTTGACCTCGACGTTATCCGAAATCTTGCAGGTCAGGAAATTTTCGTCCACGTCGGTGATCTTGGCCAGGAGCCCACCGTTGGTAATGATTTCATCTCCCTTGCCGAGTGCTTCGACCATGGTTTTGTGTTCCTTGGCTTTCTTCTGCTGGGGACGGATTAACAGGAAGTAGAATATACCGAACATCAGCAGCAATGGCAGAATCAGCTCCAGGGTGCCTGCTTGCCCCCCGCCATCTTGCGCCATCGCATCACTTATAAAGAAACTCATTTTTAATCTACCTTTGGTTTTCGATTTACCGGCCCAGGGCCCTACCCCAAGCGGCGCGTATTATGGCACTAGGACAGGTAACCCACAAGGCGGAAACGGTAAATTCGGGTTTAATTATCCGACCGGTAACGCTGGTAAAAGTTCTCGCTAAAGCTCTCGTAACGGTCGTCCTCTATGGCGGTACGAATCCGTCGCATCAATTCCTGGAAGTAATACAAATTGTGGATGGTGTTCAGGCGAGCGCCGAGAATCTCCCCGCATTTGTCGAGGTGACGCAGGTAAGCCCGCGAGTAATGTTGACAGGTATAACAACCACAGTCCGGGGCTAGCGCTCGAATATCATCTGTATAGCGACTGTTGCGGATGCGAATGATGCCATCATGCGTATAAAGGTAACCGGTACGCGCGTTTCGTGTCGGAATGACGCAGTCAAACATATCGACGCCGCGGCGTACCCCCTCGACCAGGTCCTCGGGCTTACCCACACCCATCAGGTAACGCGGTTTATCGACCGGTA
>JARFPR010000116.1 GCA_029288195.1 Gammaproteobacteria bacterium
CCTGGCGACTTCGAGCGCATCGAGCGAAACATCAGAAGCACAAACCTCGGCCCCGGGAAACTGGTATTTCGAGGCAATCGCGATACAGCCGCTGCCGCTGCAAAGATCAAGAATGCGCTCTACCCTGCTGCTATCCACCCAGGGTTCGAACTCACCGGAGATAAGTTCTGCGATCGGGGAACGAGGCACCAACACACGCTCATCCACGTAAAACTTAAGACCGCAGAACCAGGATTCCCGTGTGATATAAGCTGCCGGCTGACGCGACTTGGAGCGCAGTTGCAGGATATCGATTACCTGTTCGCGCTCGGGTAGCGTCAGCACCGTGTCAAGATAATCATCGGGCCAGTCATAAGGCAGGGCCAGCGCATGCAGGACAAGATACCTGGCTTCGTCGAAAGCGCTGACAAATCCGTGGCCAAAAGATAATTCGTGACGCAGGAACTCGCTACTTCCCCAGCGAATGAAATCGCGAATCGTGGTCAGGACTTGCAATTGTTCCGGAATCGACACGTTGTGTTTACTAGCGGTTGAAATATAATGCCGCAGATTTTACACCATAACGAAGATGAATAAATCGAGTATCGCAATCGTAGCCTTGCTAGCCTTGATCGGTGGTTTTGCAATTTCCTGGGTTATCAGCAGCAATAAACCGATCGAGCTGGAGGTCGGCCTCTGGTTTGGTGAGCAAGCCCGCGCCTTACCAGAATTCGAGCTGGTTGATCACACCGGCCAGGCTTTAAACAGAACCAGCTTAACCGGTCAATGGAGCCTGATGTTTTTTGGTTACACCCATTGCCCCGATATCTGTCCTGCCAGCCTGCAGACCATGAGCGACATGGTCCAGGCGATTGAAGACCCGGATGTCGCCGACGCGCTTCAAGTTTATTTCGTATCGGTGGACCCGGAACGCGATAATTCCGAGGTGCTTGCCAGCTATGTCACTTATTTCAATCCCGACTTCACCGGTGCCACCGCGATAGAAGAGAAACTAAACCCGCTGACTCGTTCGCTCGGCATCGCGCATGATATTCGTAATAAAGTCGAAGGCAATCCCAACTACGATGTCGACCATAGTTCCGCAATTGTTCTGATCAATCCCCAAGCTGAATTCGCAGGGTTATTCGGCGCACCACATGACGCGCTGGCAATGGCACGCGACCTGACACGCATCGTTGAATATAACTAATTCCATTCAATGATAAGCTCCCGCTGGTTACTGGTTCTGTTGCTGATATTCTCGCCGATTGCGTTGGCCGAACTCGAGTTTCGCGATCCCTGGATTAAGAACCTGCCAGCGTCGGTTCCGGTTCGAGCAGGCTATATGACCATCCATAACCCGCAATCGGAAGCAGTCAGTATCGTATCGCTGCGCAGCAACGCGTTTGCCATGATTGAAATTCATCAGACCATCGAACAGGATGGAATGATGCGTATGGAACAGGTGACCGGCTTAAAAATCGAACCCAATTCAAGCGTGCAACTCGAACCGGGTGGACTACATTTAATGATGATGAATCCGAGCGAGCCGACACAAGCGGGTGATCTGCTCGAGATTGTGGTCGTGCTGGATGACGGTTCTGAACAAAGAGTCGAAATGCAAGTGAAAAGATAACGATGGCCGAGTTAAGTAAAAAACAGAAGTTCCTAAAAGCCTTGTTCTACGTCATGCCACATCATGCGGTATCACGTGTGGTTTACTTTTTCACCCGCCTGCAGGGCCCGCAGGTTGGGCCGATGATTAACTGGTTCATCGAAAAGTATGGCGTCAATATGGATGAGGCTGAAGAACCCGAAGTCGGTTACTACCAGACATTCAACGAGTTTTTTATCCGCCCATTAAAATCCGGCATTCGGCCCATTGTGCCCGGTGAAAATATACTTGCCTGTCCCTGTGATGGCACGGTATCTCAAGCGGGACCGATTCGTGCGGGCGCCATCATGCAGGCCAAGGGCCGAGGATACAGCGCACTCGAATTGCTCGGTGGTGACAAGACCATGGCGGCCGAGTTTGCCGATGGAAAGTTTGCGACCATTTACCTTGCGCCTTACAATTACCACCGCGTGCACATGCCAATCAACGCTAATTTGAAGCGAATGATTCATGTTCCAGGTCGCTTGTTCAGCGTAGCGCAGTGGACCGTCGAGGAGATTCCGCGTCTGTTCGCGCGCAACGAGCGACTCGCCTGCTACTTTGAAACCGCAGCTGGGCCCATGGTAATGGTATTGGTAGGGGCGATAAATGTCGCTGCAATCGAGACTGTCTGGAGCGGTCTGGTGACTCCTCCACGTGGCAAGAAAATCAGCGAATTTGACTTTAGCCATACCCGCAAGGAAATATCCAAGGGCAAGGAGATGGGACGCTTCAACATGGGCTCAACCGTGATTCTACTGGCAGGCAAAAATGTCGAATGGTCACCTAATATCACGCCGGGCCAAACCCTCAAGATGGGCCAGCCCATCGGCCAATTCCCAACCTGACACC
>JARFPR010000149.1 GCA_029288195.1 Gammaproteobacteria bacterium
ATATTCGATGGTTTGCACATTAACGAGCCGCGCATCGGGATAGGTTTGATTAAAACCATCCAGCTTTGATTCCCAGTCGACTTCCTTCCAGGCTTTACCATTGACGGTCACAATGGCTACCCCGTCCGGTTTGAGGCTGCGGGTGATATTGACCAGGTGTTCGGCCGACGGCACGCTGAAGGCAAACACGCCGACCGAGATGGCCGCATCGTAAGGCTGGTCGGATTCAACCGGCAGGGTGAGGTCATGTTGCTCGAGGGATCGATAGGCACCGGTAGCCCTGGCCTGATCGAGCATTTTCTCAGAATAATCATTGCCGAGGATGTTGGTATAACCCACCTGTTTGAGGCGTCGTCCTACCAGGCCGGTGCCGCAGCCCGCGTCGAGAATACGTGCCTGTCGATCGGTGACGAGAGACGTGAAAAGGCGACAGGCCTCGGCGTCGGCGACATAACCCAGGTCATCGACCAGGTCACTGTCATATGTCGATGCCCAGTCGTCAAACAACGCCTGTTTGTCGCCGGGATTATCATAAACATTTTTAAGTCTTGAATCGATTTTGTCTGAAGCGGCCATGGTGATTCCCTAACGAATCTTGATGCCAGGTGAATATATCAACTTTAAATTTTATTATCACACTGCATGGCGGTCATTCGAACATGATTACCCAGGACGGGATGAAAACAATAAGCCGAAACCGCGGGCATCGTGGCCTGGTACCGAAAGACCCTAGCGTAGAACTGCACCGCACTTGTGGCAGTTCTTCGGGATACCGAGCCGTAGTTGCCAACCCAGGTTAGCCCGGCATTTAGGACAGCGTTTCGCAAATTGAAGTAACGACAGTACAATAGCACCGCCGAATATGGTGCCGATCAGGCTATCTCGGGTGCGCTCGCTAATCTCGAAGAATTCAATTATTCCGATGGCAACCAGGGTGAATAGCCAAAAGGCGACAAACAATCCGATGGTCGCATGGTGGTGTTGTCGTAATTTTTCTAATTCGTTAGCTGGCATTCATGTGCTCGAGATTATATGTTTAACAAATCCTGTACCTGTCGATAGCAATTTTAATAGAGGGATTCGGCGACCCTGACAAGCGTTTCAGGGGGCAGCCGGTCACTCGCGATTAACAGCAACATCTCGCTGTCATGCCAGACAACGACGGATGGACTGCGAGGGTCGATATCGTCCGCTTCGGGTTCTGGTCCAAGCTCGTAAACATGCGCATCGTGACCCGCAATTTTTGCCTTCACGGGAAATCTGCCATAGGGAACTTCAAGCGCCTGGCGCCTGGCTTCCTTTTTACCCTTGCGGCTCTGGCTCAGCACGAAGCCCTCGTAGTGTGCTTCCAGGCTTCGTTCGCTGACGGGTACCTGCCGGTGCTTGTGGTCGAGGACGAAGATCTCGATCGACTGCAGGGTGAAGCCCTCGGTCCGGGAAGGTTTTAAAGGCTTGAAAGTGACCAGGGTTTCTGCCTCCTTCCACGACAGCGCAGTTTCGAAATGAGGATTTTTTTTCATCAGCTTCTAATTTTGGTTACGACTTGTGAAAGATGTTCGTCGATCGTTCGTGGAACCTGAGCGCCCAGTTTAAATACCATTATAGGACACGGCAGCACACCGCTGTATTGTTTACTATACTGAAACTCAACCTAAACAAGTCCGGGAACCTGGCAATGAATTTAAAAAATATCATAACCTTCGCAATTTTGTTGAGCCTGTGTTCCGGCTCTGTTTTTGCCGCCAAAGCTAAAGATAAAAACAAGGATAAGACGCTTCCCCAGGGGTTACAGATGAAGCTGGATCGCGGTGGTTCGCTGCCGCCCGGTTGGCAAAAGAAACTGGTCCGAGGGGGAATCCTGGTAGAACCCATTTATAGCCATAGCGAAATCGTCATTCCGGTCGATTCAGAAGGCTTACTCACAGTGCGCTTAGAGGGTAAATTGATTCGGTTAATTGAAGCGACACGGGAGATCGTCGAGATTGTTGATTTGTTGAACCATTAATAACTGTACTAAACAAAACCCGAAATCGTTTTTGTTAATTACCCATCTACAGAATTTGACTCGCTTGCAGGATCCTTGATGGTACCCGGCCCCTTGAATATGGGATGAAGCTGGATGCAGGTCAATCGACCCTTGGAGAAACATTTTTTCGGGATATTGGTATAGATAGGCCGTCCATCGTCTGTCTTATGTTCACGAAATTCAAGCGCCGTATCATAGGGATGCGAGGCCGCGCTAAACGTAACAAATGGCCCACAGAGAATTAACAT
>JARFPR010000159.1 GCA_029288195.1 Gammaproteobacteria bacterium
CCTGTCGCAAGCCTGGTATTGTGCGCTGATAGCATTTTCACTCAACACCGCGGCCTATACCACCGAATTGCTACGCGGTTCGATCGTGAATACCAACAGGGGCGAAGTCGAGGCTGCCAAGGCCTGTGGTTTCAGCAGTTCGATGCGCATGCGGCGTATTGTTCTGCCGAGTGCATTTCGGCGCGCGTTACCGGCCTATTCCAACGAAGTCATTTTCATGCTGCATGGATCGGTGGTCGCGAGCACGATTACGATCCAGGACCTGCTCGGCGTCGGGCGCTGGCTCAATGGTCGCTATTATCTCGCTTACGAGGGTTTTATTACCGCCGCGGTGCTGTACTTTATTATCGTGCTGGCGGTCTCCCGTGGTTTTCGCCTCTGGGAAAAGCACTGGTTGCAGCACCTCTACCCGCGTGAAGCGCTTGAAGTCAAACCTACCAAGGGTACCGCGTCCTTTCGAATCTAGCGCGAGGTGATCCTCTGGGCCAATTTAACAACACCTGCATTAATAATGTCGACAGCGTCCATGCTGCCGCGCAGTGCAGCAAAATGGTTGCCAGCGCCGGAGAATAGAGCATGAGTGAAAACAAATTCAATCAACCGCTCGGGGGCAATGAAATGCCGCGTTTTGGTGGTATTGCGACGATGATGCGCCTGCCACATCAGCCTGATCCTTCCGGGCTTGACGTCGGTTTTGTCGGTGTGCCATTCGATGTCGGAACCTCGAATCGTGCGGGTGCACGTTTCGGGCCGCGCCAGATCCGAACCGAGTCCTGCCTGATTCGTCCTTACAATATGGCAACCCGCGCGGCGCCGTTCGATTCGCTACAGGTGGCCGATCTCGGTGATATCGCGATCAACACCTTCAACCTGCAAAAATCGGTTGCGATTATCGAGCAGGCTTATGATGAAATTCTGGCCGCCGACTGCAAACCACTGACACTGGGTGGTGACCATACTATTTCGCTACCGATACTGCGCGCATTGCGCAAAAAGCATGGCCCTGTCGGCATTGTCCACATCGATGCGCATGCGGATATCAACGATCATATGTTCGGTGAGCGGATCGCACACGGCACGCCGTTTCGACGCGCCATCGAGGAGGGCCTGATCGAGCCGGCGCGTATGGTCCAGATCGGTCTGCGCGCCAGCGGCTACGAGGCTGACGATTTCGACTGGCCACGTTCCCAGGGCGTACGCGTGGTGCAGGCTGAGGAGTGCTGGTATAAATCGCTGGCACCGCTGATGGGCGAAGTGCGGGAGCAACTGGGCGCAGGTCCGGTATATTTGACTTTTGATATCGATGGTCTCGATCCTGCGTATGCACCCGGTACCGGAACCCCGGAGATTGGTGGCCTTACCGTGCACCAGGGGCTCGAAATCGTCAGGGGTTGTCGTGGTCTTGATCTTGTCGGCGGCGACCTGGTCGAAGTCGCGCCAGCTTACGACACCTCGGGTAACACTTCCCTGGTTGCGGCTAACCTGTTGTTCGAGATGCTGTGTGTCTTCCCCGGCGTCGAGTATCGCGTCTAACCACTCTTCTGCAGAATAAAAGCTCGTAG